>NZ_WLZY01000004.1:300000-526442 GCF_010122465.1 Phytoactinopolyspora mesophila
CGGGCGGCCGTCTGAGGCGCCTTTTGTGCAGCAAAAGCTCCGATGACCCTTACTATCGATGAATGTGGACGTCATTGCCGCAGGAGTGCTGGCTGCCGTCGTCGGGCTCGCCGTAGGTCTAGTGCTCGGCTGGAGGGTGCGGGCTCGTAGCCGTCAGCCCGTATCTCCGCAGCCGTCAGCTGGCTCGCCGATCCCCGAAGGCGCAGCCGAGGTGGTGGCTGTGCTGCGCTCCAGCGCCATCGTGCTGGACGAGAACACCGCCGTCGTGAAGGCCAGCCCTTCGGCGTACGCGTTCGGGCTGGTGCGGCAGGACCGGATCGCAGTACCGGAATTGTTACGGCTGGCGGAGAAGGTTCAGCGAGACGGCCAGATCCGGGAGCTTCAACTCGAGGTCCCTCGTTCCCGCGACACGACCCAGACGTTGCACGTCTCCGCCCGGGTGGCGCCGCTCGGCGACCGGCTGTTGCTCGCATTGGTCGAGGACCGCACCCATCAGATCCGGATCGATGAGGTCCGGCGGGACTTCGTCGCCAACGTCTCGCATGAGCTCAAGACCCCGGTCGGTGCGCTGATGTTGCTGGCCGAGGCGGTCCAGGACGCCAGCGACGACCCCGAGGCGGTTCAGCGCTTCGCCGCGAGGATGCAGCGCGAAGGCACCCGGCTGAGCCGGCTGGTCGAGGAGATCATCGATCTGTCGCGGTTGCAGTACGACGATCCGGTCGATTCGCCGGAACCGGTGGAGATCGACAACGTGGTCGCGGCTGCCATCGACCGCTGCCGGGTCGATGCCGAGAACCGGCATGTCCGCCTGACCGCGGGAGGAACGGCCGACCTGCAGGTTCTCGGGAATGAGAAGCAACTCGTCATCGCGGTGGGCAACCTCGTCGAGAACGCGGTCAGCTACAGCCCCGAAGGGAGCAAGGTGGCCGTCGGCGTCGGGCGACGTGAGGACTTGGTGGAGATCAGCGTCACCGATCAGGGCTACGGGATCGCCGAGACTGAGCTCGACCGGATCTTCGAGCGTTTCTACCGCGTGGATCCGGCACGTTCCCGGGAGACCGGGGGGACCGGCCTCGGATTGTCAATCGTCAAGCACATCGCCGCCAGCCACGGCGGCGACGTGAATGTGTGGAGCGTGCAAGGCGCGGGCTCGACCTTTACTCTGCGGCTTCCGCTCCATCCGTATCGACCTGGGCAACCGCCGGGGGTCGTTTCGCACGCTGCTAGGGAGGCACCGTGACCCGAGTGCTGGTCGTCGAGGACGAAGAGTCCTTCAGCGACGCACTGTCGTACATGCTCAAGAAGGAAGGCTTCGAGGTGGCAGTCGCCGCGACCGGCGACGACGCTCTCGACGAGTTCGACCGCGCCGGAGCCGATCTTGTGCTGCTCGATCTCATGCTGCCCGGCCTGTCCGGCACCGAGGTATGCAGGCAGCTCCGGCAACGCTCCGCCGTCCCGGTGATCATGCTGACCGCGAAGGACTCCGAGGTGGACAAGGTCGTGGGCCTGGAGTTGGGCGCCGACGACTACGTCACGAAGCCGTTCTCGTCCCGGGAGCTGGTGGCACGGATCCGGGCGGTGCTGCGCCGTGGCACTGAGCCCGCCGAATCCAGCCCGTCGGTACTCGAGGCCGGGCCGGTGCGGATGGACACCGAGCGGCATGTCGTGTCGGTCAGTGGTGTCTCGGTGCGGCTGCCGTTGAAGGAGTTCGAGCTACTGGAGCTGCTCCTGCGTAATGCCGGCCGGGTACTCACCAGGGCGCAGCTGATCGACCGGATCTGGGGCGCGGACTATGTCGGGGACACGAAAACCCTGGACGTGCACGTCAAGCGCCTTCGGGCCAAGATCGAACCGGACCCGGCGACCCCGACGTACCTGCTCACCGTTCGGGGTCTGGGCTACAAGCTGGAGACCTGACTCTCCACACCCGCGCGTCCCGGTGATCATGAGTAGCATGTGGTCGTGGAACAACGACCAGAATCCACTGACGATCATCGAATCGCGACCCCGGGCCACTGACGATCACCGATGAGATGGGCGGTCCGGAACTGGCTGGACAGGTTCCGGGTCGACGTAGCGGGCCGCGGGCCGGACGATCTTGCGGTGCGCGGCTTCCTCCGGAGTGTCGGCGGCCCCACCCCAGCCGCTCGGCCCGACTAGATGATCATGTTTGGTGGGTTTTCTCGCGCCTCACCATGCCTACAGTCCTGTCGACGCACGAGGAAACCCACCAAACATGATCATCTAGGTGGGGATGGAGATCAGGTCGCTGATCCGGACTGGGAGGCCCGTGGCGAAGGAACGGTTGGCGGCGGCGCCGGTCAGCATCGCGTAGGCGCCGTCGACCGGCCCGGCGGCGCGGCCGAGTGGATCCGGCTCCCGAGTGCCCGCGAACACGTCGGCCAGCAGCCGTCGATCGCCGCCACCGTGCCCGCCGCCCCCTTCCTCCTCGAGCCCGATCGGCCGCGGCGTCTCCCACAACGGTCGCAGCGTGAGCCGGGTCTGGTCGATGGGTTCGTTGCCCGGCTGGTCGGCACCGGCGGCATTGGGATCGATGACGTCACCGCTGACGTAGGAGCGCTCGACGACGTCCAGCTCCAGCCTCCCCCGCGTGCCGTTGAAGCCGACCCGGTAGCCCTCCCACGGCGAGTAGGCAGTGAGGTGGTAGCTGAGGGTGGCGCCAGTGTCGTATCGCACGAGCACGGCCATGTCGTCCTCGATGCTGATGCCGTCGGTGAAGACGTTGCGGTCTCGGATGTAGCCGTCCTCGTGCTCGGCGTCCAGATAGAGTGCCTTCAGCTCGGGTGTCGCGGCCAGGTCGATCGCCCAGGGGTCCGTGGCGATGTCCGGGCTGCCGTGACTCCGGTGCGAGCGAACCTTCTCGCCCCGGCGCTCAGCGTTGTCGCTGCCGTAGAAGCGCAGGTCACCGAAGCCGAAGACGGTCTGGGGAACGGCGCCGAGCCACCAGTTGACCAGGTCGAAGTGGTGGCTGGACTTGTGGACCATCAAGCCACCGGAATTGCGCTTGTCCCGGTGCCAGCGACGGAAATAGTCCGCCCCATGCCTGGTATCGAGTAGCCACTCGAAATGCACTGACTGCACGTCACCGATCGCGCCGGAGGAGATGAGCTCCTTGACGGCGCTGTTCCGCGGCGCGTACCGGTAGTTGAACGTCACCGTCAGTTGCCGTCCGGTCCGGGCTTGCGCATCGAGGATTTGCTGACACTTCTCTTCATCCGTGGTCAGCGGCTTCTCGGTGATGACGTCGCGGCCGTGCTCCATCGCCGTGACGATGTACCGGTGATGGGTGCGGTCGACGCTTGTCACGATCACCGCATCAACGCGCTGCTCGTCCAGCATGCGCACGAAGTCCGCCGGGCCGTAGCAAGGCACCGGCCCAGCGCCGAAATCCGTCGCGAACCAGCCGTTGTGGTGGTCCATCCGGGTCTGGTTCACGTCGCACAACGCGACCAGTTCGCCGTCGTCGCTGTGCTCTTCCAGCAGGGCCCGGGTGAACATCTTGGAGCGACTCCCGAGGCCGACTACGGCATAGCGTGCTTTCGGGCGGAGACTGGTCATATGGTCATGCTCCCTTCAAAGTCTGTTCGACGCCGTGCCGGCGCAGGGCGTCGAACCAATACGCCACGGCGTCCATGAGATCGGTGTCGTCCGCCAGGTCGGCGCCGAAAATCTCGTGAACCGCGAACACTTCTCGGACGACGTCCCGGTCCGGCGCGGCGCGCGTCAACATCGGCGTCAGTCGCTCGGCCATCGGGTCGGAGACCTGCAGGGCGTCGCCGTTGTCGTCCCGCCCGATCAGAAATCGCATCCACGCCGCGACGAGCAGCGCCGCCATCGAGGGGACGACCCCATGGGCACGTCGTTCCCGGACGGCGGACAGAACGCGCTGCGGTAGCTTCTGGCTGCCGTCCATGGCGACCTGCGCGGTGCGGTGGCCCAGCGCGGGGTTCGCGAACCTGTCCAGCACGCTTTCCCGGTAATCGATCAGATCAAGACCGTCCGGCGCGACGATTGTCGGCAGTTGGTCGTCGTCGATCAATTGCCTCGCCGCTTGCTCGATACGGGCGTCGGCCAGTGCCTCGGCGATGGTCCTGTACCCGGCCAGCGCTCCCAGGTAGGCGATGAGTGAATGCGTGGCGTTCAGCAGGCGGAGCTTGACGCGCTCGTAGCCGGCGACGTCGGTGGTGAGGATTGCGCCGGCGGCTTCCCATGATGGTCGTGGGCCGCCGAATTCGTCAGCGATCACCCACTGGCTGAACGGCTCGGCGACGACGGCCGCGTCGTCACGCACACCGCTGAGCAGCCGTTGCACCTCCGCGCGGTCGGAGTCGGCCGTGGCTGGAACGATACGGTCGACCATGGTGGACGGGAATGTGGTGTGTCGCTCGATGAAGTCCTGGAGGATATCGGTCCCAGGTCCGGTCAGTCTCTCCGCGAAATCGCGAACCAGCTGGCGGAGGATGGTCCCGTTGTCGCTGAGGTTGTCGCATGAGATCAGTGTGATTGGACCGGCGCCGGCGGCGGCGCGTCTCTGTAGTCCTCTGACCAGCTGGCCGACGACGGTTGCCGGGGGGCGGCCGAGCAGATCCGCCTCGACGTCGGAATCCACGTGGAGCCGCCCGCCGACGGCTCGGTAACCCTTCTCGGTCACGGTGAGGGTCACGACGTGGACGGCTGGATCAGCCAGCGCGGCGACGATGTCCTCCGGCTCGCGCGCCGCGCAGGCGGTACGACGGATGACGCCGACAACGTCGATCTTCGGCGCGCCGCGGGTGGGACGCTCCAGCACGCTGTAGAGGCCGTCCTGCGCGCTGAGCTGGTCGGCGACCTCGGGTGAGCGCTGGCTGGTCGCCATGATGCCCCAGTTGCTGTCTCCAGCAGCCGCGACGGCGTGGGTGTAGCAAGCTTGATGTGCCCGGAAGAACGCGCCCGCGCCGAGGTGGACGAGGCCGATCCGCAGGTCCCGAGGGTCGTACGCCGGGCGCGCGGCAGTCGGTACGCTGCCCAGCGTGGCCAGCGACAGTTGCGGGGCGGGCATCACAGGTCGTACACCTCCTTGGCACGCGCATACGCCATCGCGTGGGCGGTGTCGTGTGCCTCGTCGAGTTCGAGCCGGTGCTCCGCGACCAGCTGCGCCAGGTAGCCACAGTCGACGCGGCGAGCCACGTCATGCCGGACAGGGATGGACGCGAAGGCCCGAGTGTCGTCGTTGAACCCCGCGGTGTTGAAGAAGCCCGCGGTCTCGGTCACCAGTTCCCGGTACCGGCGGATGCCGTGTGGGCTGTCGAAGAACCACCAGGCCGGTCCGAGCAGCATCGCGGGATAGTAGCCGGCGAGCGGGGCGAGCTCGCGCGAATAGGTGGTCTCGTCCAGCGTTGAGACGACGAATCGTAGAGACGGCTCATTGCCGAAGCGGTTGAGCAACGGACGCAGACCGTTCACGTAGTCGATGGTTCCGGGGATGTCCGCGCCCTTGTCCGCCCCGTACCGCGTGTGCAACTGAGGGTCATGGTTGCGGATGGATCCGGGGTGTAGCTGCATGACCAGGTGATCATCCAGGCTCATGGCGGCCATCTGCATGAGCATGTGACCCCGGAACAGTTCGGCGTCCGCCGGATCGGGGGTGCCCTCGGTGACCCTGCGGAAGAGCTTCTCGGCATCGACGTCATTCAGCTCGGCGGTGAATGCGCTGGGGTGGCCGTGGTCGGTGGCCGTGGCGCCCAGCTGTTTGAAGTATTCGCGCCGTTGGCGCAGTGCCGACATGTAGCCCTGGTAAGTCGTCGCATCTTCCCCGGTCACCTCGGACAGCTGACGTAGCGAATCCTGGAAGGCTGGATTCTCCGGGTCCAGAACCTTGTCCGGGCGAAACGTCGGGATCACGGTGCCGTTCCACGCGCTTTCGCGGATCCGCCGGTGGTGTTGGAGTTGATCTGTGGCGTCGTCGGTCGTGGCGAGCGCTTCGATGTTGAACCGTTCGAACAACGCTCGGGGGCGGAAGTCGGGCTGGGCCAGGCGCTCGAGCAGGGTGTCGAAGACGTCGTCGGCGGTGTGGGCGGACAGCCGGGTGTGAATACCGAAGACGTCGGCCAGTTCCATTTCCAGCCATAGTTTGCTTGGCGTGCCGCGGAACAGGTGCCAGTTCTCGCAGAGCCGCCGCCAGACTTGCCGGGAATCGGTCTCTTGCTGGTGTCCTTCCAGGTCCGTCAGCCCGAGTTCGCCATGTGACAGGCCGGCAGAGTGCAGCATCCGGTGGACGTAGTGATCCGGGATCACCAACAGCTCAGCGGGATCGGGAAACGGCTGGTCGTCGGCTAGCAGAGCGGGATCGACGTGCCCGTGCGGGCACACCAGCGGGAGATCCTTCACCTGTGCGTAAAGCTCCCTGGTGATCGCCCGCACCGTGGGATCGGGCGGAAACAAACGCTCGTCTCTCGTATCCGCTTCGGCCATGCCGACGCTCCTAACCGGTTGCATCGAAACCTCTGTCTGCGCGTGGAGCAATTGCGCGACAGCATACAGGAAACCGGTTTCAGAACGTTGCCGGACTCTCCCCTAACGAGACGGAGCTCGTGGCGATTTCAGTCGCCGCGGCCGGTACGAAGATCGGGCGCGCTCATGTCTCCCGTCCCGGGTATGCCCTCGGCGAGCCCGTAGCGCAGATAGACGGTGCCCTTGGAGTCGGCTACAGGCGGTTCCAGGAGCGTGACGTTCGTCGGTACCGCGCCACCGTCGAACACCTTCTTCCCGACGCCGAGCACGATCGGGTGCACCCAGAGGTCGAGACGGTCGAACAGCTTCTCACGCAGGAGGGTCTGTACCAGATTCAGGCTCCCGACGACCTTCACGTGCTCGTGCCGGTCCCGGATCTCTCGTACCCCGCCGGCCAGATCCGGGCCGAGCAGGGTGGAGCCGGCCCACGAAAGAGCGGGCGTGCCGCGAGAGGCAACGTACTTCGGGACGCTGTTGAAGAGCGTGGCTATCTTGTTGTCCTCGCCTTCTTCCTGATTCGGCCAGTAGGCGGCGAAGATGTCATACGTCCGCCGGCCGAGCAGCAGTGCGTCCGTGCCCTCGTAGGCGGCCAGGATCTGCGCTCCGGTGACCTTGTCCAGCAAGGGTGCCTGCCAGCCACCGAACGGGAATCCAAGTGGGTCTTCTTCGGGGGTGCCGGGCGACTGCCCGACGAGGTCGAGGGTAGCGAACAGTTCGATGTGGATGAGGCCCATGACTGCTCCCGATGAGTAGATTGTCGCGGTCACGAAGGTAGACCGGTGGGCGCCCGCGGACTCATCGCCGCGACGGGACCAACTTGTACCGGTGGGCCTGAGGAATGCGCGGAACACTTGCTGCTGACGTTGTTGGGGCGGACCTGTGCGCACCGCGGTTCGCCGGAGGCGACCCTAGTCAGGGGCGGGCCCGGTGCTGCCGCGGACCTGGAGGCGGGGCCGGAACCGGACGTTCTGCTCAGGCTCTTCGTTGTTCATCAAGCCCCAGAGGCGCCGCCAAGCCTCAGGGCCCAGCTGGTCGTGCGGGACCGAGGCCGTGGTGAGCGGCGGCGTCGTGTAACGGGCGAACGGGATGTCGTCGAATCCGACGATCGACATCTGTGCCGGCACCTTGATTCCGAGCTCGTGCAACCGGCTCAGCGCGCCGAAGGCGACGAGGTCGTTATAGGCGATCAGAGCGGTGACATCGAGGTCGAGAAGCTGGTCGGCCACCGCATGCCCATCGGCGAACGTGACCCCGCAGGGCAACTCCACGAGTTCGTAGTTTTCTCCCGCGCCGGCACGCAGGGTCTCCAGCCGGATGCGATTGGATGCGCTGGTGTCCGGGCCGGCAAGAAAAGCCAGCTTGCGGTGACCGAGTCCGAGGAGATGTGCGACGAGATCGCGGATGCCGATCGCGAAATCGATCATCAGCATCGGTGTCTCTATGCCGGGCAGTTCGCGGTTGATGAGGACGAACGGCGAGAGGCGTGGTGCCAGTGCGTGGAGTTGTTCATCAGGCATGCGGGGAGCGCACAGGACTAGGCCGTCGCACCTCCGCCGCGCTTCTATGGCCAGGACCGGCTCCTCGTTGACGTTCTCGTTGGAGTCAGCGACCAGCAGGCGATAGTTCTGCTCGCCGGCCGCTGCGGTCAGACCGTGGAGCACACCCTGGAACATCGGATTGCCAAGATCGGGGACTAGCATCGCGACGATGCCGGTCCGGCCGAGGGCGAGGCTGCGTGCCACTGGGCTGGGCTCGTAGCCCAGCTCTCGTGCCGCAGTGCGGACCCGTTCCGCCAGGTCTGGGGCCACCTTCGGATTGCCGTTCATGACGCGCGACACCGTGGCGCGCGACACCCCTGCCGTCTTGGCGACGAGCCCTATGGTGACCTGAACGGGCTTTGCCGGGCCCGTCACGTCGGTATGACCGTTGTGCTGAGACCGGTTGCTCATCTCTGCGGCCTCCTCACCTCTCGCCATGGATCTGATGCCCAAAGTAGACCACGGCGGGGCGGGGAGGAGCGGGACCGTTCACATGCGGGGTGCCGAGTCTCCGGGATCGGCCGGGCAGCACCCGCACACCGCCACTTTGGTCGCGGCTACTCTTCGTCGTCCTCGATGTCTTCGTCGGTGTCCGCGGGGTCTTCGTCGTCGGCGTCTGCGTCCTCTGGGTCCTCGTCCTCCGCGACATCGAGTGCGGTGTCGTCGTCCGAGGCCGACGACTCGGCGAAAGTCACGTGCGCGTACCGGCCCTCCGCTTCCTTGACCAAGGCCTCGACGGTGACCCGTGGCGCCTCGGCGAAGTGGTACTCGACCTCGGTCAACAGGCCTGGGGTGATCTCGACGTCGGTGAACTCGATCTGCGTGGCGCTGGGCTCGAGGGCGGCGTAACCGCGTGCCGGGATTTCCAGCGGACCGTCCGGGGGCGTCGCCGATGAGCCGGCGACGCGCACCTCGAGAAGCTCGTCGTCGGAGCCGCGGTTGGCGAACGATGTCAGGAGAGTGGCGCGGCCGTCGGCGGACGTGACGACGACGACGTTGCGTAGCCCGATATCGCCCGCTTCTGCCGGAACTCCGTCATATCGCGGGTCCCACCATTGAGACTTGTCTTGGACATTGCACCCGGCGAGTACAAACGCCAGCGTCGGGATGCTGACCAGCACGCAGCGGCGGACGGCAGGTTTCACCGGATGACTCCTCGAGAACAGTGCGGTTCGGTCGTCTTACCGCCGTCAAGGGTACCGAGACGCGAATTCGGCCAGGTCCCGGGGACTTATGAGGGCCTGGTGACAAGGTTGCCGGGAGTGTACCGGCACCCTGTCTCGGCCCTGGCGAACGGGGTGGGAGCACGTGCGGCTTTGAATGTCAACCCCAACCTTCCGTCCTGACCAGCGCAAACGCAGTGGAGGTCCGGCGGAGTCGTGCTATCCTTGCTATGGGAAAGGGGACAGAAACATATGACTTTCAAGGTCGGCGAGACGGTTGTCTACCCGCACCACGGGGCTGCGCTCATCGAAGCGATCGAGTCCCGGGTCATCAAAGGAGAAGAGCGTCAGTACCTCGTCCTGAGGGTCACCCAGGGTGATCTGACGGTCAAGGTTCCGGCGGATAACGTCGACCTTGTCGGCGTCCGTGACGTGGTCAACCAAGAAGGGCTTGACCGGGTCTTCTCGGTCTTACGTGCCCCGCATACCGAAGAACCCACCAACTGGTCACGTCGCTACAAGGCAAACCTGGAGAAGCTCGCTTCCGGGGATGTCATCAAGGTCGCCGAGGTTGTTCGTGACCTCTGGCGGCGAGAGCGTGATCGTGGACTGTCGGCTGGCGAAAAGCGCATGCTGGCCAAGGCGCGGCAGATTCTCGTTTCAGAACTGGCTCTGGCCGAGCACACCAATGAAGACAAGGCAGAGACACTTCTTGACGAGGTCCTGGCTGGCTGAGAAGATCCACGCCTGCTTGTATCGGTTGCCTGAGTCGTCCCGGACACATCGGGACGACTCAGCGCTGGTTTTGGGCCGGGGTCACGAGACATGAACGGCATGGCTGCGGTTGGGCTGATCATTCCGGCTGCCGGGATGGGTGAACGCTTGGGTGTAGGAGTGCCCAAAGCGTTGTACACGGTCGGTGGCCAGACGCTGCTCGGCCACGCGCTCAGGTCCAGCGTGGACTCCGGTGTGGTCTCGTCTGTGGTGATCGCCGCGCCGGTCGGGCTGGCCGGCAGAGTGCTGGACATCCTTCAGCCGCCGCTTCCCAGAACGGTCAACGTGCAGGTTGTTGATGGCGGCCGGTCCCGGCAGGAGTCCGTGCGAGCCGCGCTGGCCGTGCTGCCGGAGAATCTGGATGTCGTGCTGGTACACGATGCCGCCCGGTGCCTGACGCCGGCAAAGATGTTCGTGGACATCGCGCACGCTGTATGGAGCGGCCACGACGCCGTCGTTCCGGGTCTTCCTGTGGTCGACACCCTCAAACAGGTCAACGGTGCCGGCGAGGTGACCGGCACGCCGGATCGCTCTGTCTTGCGTGCCGTGCAGACCCCACAGGGCTTCCGTCGTGCGGTTCTCGAACGTGCTCACAACGCCGGAGCGCAGAACGGCAGCGATGCCACGGACGACGCCGGCTTGGTGGAGCGTATGGGCTCCCCGGTGCACGTCGTTCCCGGTGACGAGGAAGCATTCAAGGTGACCCGGCCGCTGGATCTTCTACTGGCCGAAGCGGTGCTGGCCAGGCGCCGAGCCGCGGATGGGCCTGACGAGCCAGGTACTGAGCGTTGATAGGCAGATCTCCGAGCCGGCGAGCCGCCGCATGATTCCCCGAGTAGGTATCGGCACTGACGTGCACCCGCTCGAGGCGGGCCGGCCGTGTTGGGTCGCGGGTCTCCTGTGGCCGGACGAGCCTGCGGGTTGTGCAGGGCATTCCGACGGCGACGTCGCCGCGCACGCGGCATGTGATGCCGTGCTCTCGGCGGCGGGGTTGGGCGACGTTGGTGCGGTCTTCGGCACCGGCCGCCCGGAATGGGCCGGAGCCTCCGGGGTGACACTATTGACCGAGGTCGCCAGGTTAGTGCGGCAGGCATCCGGAACCATCGGCAATGTCACTGTTCAAGTAATCGGCGACCGTCCCAAGATCGGGTCGCGGCGCGCGGAGGCGGAAAGTGTGCTGAGCCGAGCCGTGGGTGCACCGGTCAGCGTCAGTGGAACCACCACTGACGGGCTCGGCCTCACTGGCCGTGGGGAAGGGCTCGCCGCGGTTGCTGTCGCCTTAGTGAGTTTCTGACGGCCGGCTGGTGGGGCGCCCTAGCACCGGCCACGGAAGCGGCGCTCGCAGAATCGCGATGGCCACCGCGAGCGCCAGACCTCCGAGCAGCCAGCCACCAGGGATATCGCTGAACCAGTGGTAGTCGAGCAGTGTCATCAACATGCCCACGACGAACACCGCGCCGAATGCGACAGCCAACCAGTGCCGGAACAACCGGCGATTGGGTCGTCCGCCCCATGCGCTGAAGAGGACCACCACGATGAGAATCCAGGTGAGTGTGGCGTTGGCCGTGTGCCCGGATGGAAACGCCTGGCCCTCGCCGTGGAGGATGTCGATCCCGGTGTGCGGCGGGGTGCGGGACAAGCTGAACTTGATCCAGTAGCCGACGAAGAAGACGGTGGCCAGGCCGGCGCCGATGGCGATGAGCGGGCGGATATTGCGCTGGTTCCACGCTACCCATGCCCCAGTTGTCACCAGGATGGGCAGGGTGTAGAGCCGCTGGCCGCCCAGGCTGGCGATGCCGTTGAGAATGCCGCGGGCGATGCCTGAAGGTTGCCGCGGATCGACGTAGCTGTGCAGGGGCCAGTCCCAGGCGATGGCCGGTCCGCGCACCACCACCTGCCAGGTCAGCAAACCCAGCAACGCCGCGCTAGTGGCGCCGAGGATCAGCGGCAGTACCCACCACCGGGTGTTCTCCTGGTCGCCGGGCACCCGAAGGTGCATGTCAGCGCCATTCTCCGGCTTGCCGGCGGCAGGCAAGCCGGGGTCGCGATGATCCGGTTCGGACCGATCGACGTCGGACACAGGTGCTGCTCCACGGGTGTTCGGGGTCTGGGACAGTGCCGATAGCGGCCAGACTAGCTACCCTTGTCCGGTGAGTTTCCGCCTGTACGACACCGCCACGCGTCAGATCCGTGATTTCCTTCCCGTCAATCCGGGCAAAGTGGGCATCTATCACTGCGGTCTGACGGTACAGGGGCCTCCGCACGTGGGCCACATCCGGAAAGAGGTAGTTTTCGATGTCTTGCGGCGTTGGTTGGAGTATCGCGGTCTCGAAGTGACGATCGTGGCAAACGTCACCGACATCGACGACAAGATCTTGAACAAGTCGGCGGCCGAAGGTTATCCGTGGTGGGCGTGGGCCTATCAGAACGAGCGAGCGCTCGACGCCGCCTATGAGATCCTGGGCTGCACACCGGCCACCTACCAGCCCCGGGCAACCGGACATATTCCGGAGATGGTCGAGCTGATGCAGGAGCTGCTGAAGCGCGGACACGCATATGAGGGCACCGACGGCTCCGGCGACGTCTACTTCGACGTGCGGTCGTGGCCCGACTACGGTGAGCTGTCCGGCCAGAAGATCGAAGAGATGGAGCACGCCGCCGACGCCGACCCGCGGTGCAAGCGCGATCCACGCGACTTCGCCCTCTGGAAGGGCTACAAACCGCATGAGCCGGTCACGGCATCCTGGCCGACGACGTTCGGTCGAGGCCGCCCGGGGTGGCACCTTGAATGCTCCGCGATGGCGGCGAAGTACCTCGGCGAAGAGTTCGACATCCACGGCGGCGGTCTCGACCTGCGCTTCCCGCATCACGAGAACGAGCTGGCCCAGTCACGCGCGGCAGGCCAGCGCTTCGCCCGGTATTGGATGCACAACGCCCTGGTGACTCAAGCCGGCGAGAAGATGAGTAAGTCGCTCGGCAATTCGCTGCTGGTGTCGGAGGTGATCCGGCGGATCCGTCCGGTCGAGCTGCGCTATTACCTGCTGGCGGCGCACTATCGGAGCAACATCGAGGTCTCGGACGAATCGATGGCGGCCGACGCCGCCGCGTTCCGTCGGCTCGAAGGGTACGTGATCCGTGCCGCGGAGTTCGTGCCGGGTGTCGCGCCCGCTGACAAGGTCCCGCGTGAGTTCGCCACGGCGATGGACGACGATCTGTCGGTGCCGCAGGCGCTGGCGGTGCTCTTCGACTCCGTCCGGGCCGGCAACAGCTACCTTGCCGCCGACCAGCGCAGCGAGGTCGCGCGGAATCTCGCCGACGTCCGGGCCATGCTGGGTGTACTGGGGCTCGATCCGCTCGCCGAGCCGTGGGTCGGCCTGGATTCGGTGGGTAGCTCCGGCGACCGGCTGCGCCGCGTCGTGGAGGGTCTGGTCGACACCTTGCTGGAGCAGCGGCAGGAGGCGCGCAAGCGCAAAGACTTCGCCGCGGCCGACGCACTTCGGGACCGGCTCGGCGAGCTGGGTATTGTCGTAGAGGACGGACCGTCCGGAACACGGTGGGAGCTGGCTGACTGATGCCTGGAAATTCGCGACGACGCGGAGCGATGCGCAAGCCCGGCACCAAGAAGGGCATGCAGGTGGGCTCCGGTGGTCAGCGCCGTCGTGGTTTGCAGGGTAAGGGGCCTACGCCACGGGCCGAAGAGAGAACCAGCCATCCGGCGGCGCGACAGTCGGCGAAGAAGCAGAAGTCCGGCGCCACGCAGACGCCCCGCAGGTCGTCCACCGAGCGTGGTCGCCCGGGCACGACTGAAACCGTAGCGGGGCGCAACTCCGTCGTGGAGGCGCTGCGTGCCGACGTGCCGGTCAAAGCGCTGTACGTGGCTGAGCGGATCGATAACGACGACCGCGTGCGGGAGGTCCTGCGCATCGCGTCGGATCGCCGGCTTCCGTTGCTGGAAGCGCCGCGATCGGAGCTGGATCGCGTCACCGGCGGCGCCGTGCATCAAGGCCTGGCGCTCACGCTTCCGCCGTATCAGTACGCCGAGCCGGCAGACTTGCTCGAGACGGCTCATGAGGCTGGCGAGTCGCCGCTGGTTGTCGCGCTCGACGGCGTCACCGATCCGCGCAACCTGGGTGCCGTCGTCCGATCTTCGGCCGCGTTCGGCGCGCACGGCGTCGTGGTGCCGGAACGTCGCAGCGCTGGTATGACAGCGGGTGCATGGAAGACATCCGCCGGCGCGGCCGCGCGGCTTCCGGTCGCCCGAGCCGTCAACTTGGCCCGGCAGCTGCGCGCCTACCAGGACGCGGGCCTGTTCGTCGTCGGTCTCGACAGCACGGGTGAGATGGAGATCGCCGACGTCGCGGCGTTGACCGAACCCCTGTGCCTGGTGATCGGCTCGGAGGGAGCGGGCATGTCGAGGGTGGTCAGTCAGGCCTGTGACCTCGTGGTGAGAATCCCGATCACACGCGAGGTCGAGTCGCTGAACGCGGGTGTGGCGGCCGGCGTGGCCCTGTACGAGATCGCCCGTGCGCGTAGCTGAATCCGTCTCCTCAGTTCACTGAGCATGCCAGCGCATCGAATGCGCTATGCTTGCGGCTGCCCTCGCGGGGCTTGTGATGCGGGTCACCACCTGCCATCGCGGCCCGCTGAGGCAACGACCACCGTCGGCGGGGCGATCTCCGGCCGGCGCGCGAGCCGTGGAGGTACAAGGACGTGCCAGTCGAACGTATGCTGCCCACTCCCGAGTCCAAGGATCTGCTATCGCTGGTCAGGGACATCGCCGACTCGGAGTTGGCGCCCAGGGCCGACGCCGCCGAGGCGGCCGCCGAGTACCCGCGGGGGCTGGTGCGCCTCTTGGGTCGATCCGGTTTGCTCGGGTTGCCCTACAGCGCCGATTACGGCGGTGCCGAGCAGCCTTATCAGGTCTATCTCCAAATGCTCGAGGAGATCGCGGCGCGCTGGGCGACGGTAGCGCTCACCGTCAGCGTCCACACGCTCTCATGCTGGCCACTTGCCGCATACGGCACTCTCGAGCAGCGCAAGCGCTGGCTGCCGGATATGGTCGGCGGCGAGTTGCTCGGCGCGTACTGCCTCTCGGAGCCGCATGCGGGTTCGGACGCAGCCGCGCTGTCCACTCGCGCCGTCAGCCGCGGTGAGGACTACATCCTGAGCGGCACCAAGGCGTGGATCACCCATGGTGGGCATGCCGACTTTTACACGGTGTTCGCCCGTACGTCCGACGATGGTCCACGCGGTATCTCTTGCTTCGTGGTGCCTGCGGATTCCGAAGGGCTGTCTTTCGGTGCTCCAGAGAAGAAGATGGGCCTCACGGGCTCGCCAACCACTCTGGTGCACTTCGACGGTGTCCGTGTTCCCGGCGAGCGCCGAATCGGTGAAGAAGGCGCCGGCTTCGGGCTCGCGCTGGAGGCACTCGACTCCGGCAGGCTAGGCGTGGCGGCTATCGCCACCGGCCTGGCCCAGGCCGCGCTGGACGCTGCCGTGGCCTACGCGAGGCAGCGCGAGCAATTCGGCCGGCCGATCATCGGTCATCAAGGGCTGGGCTTCATGCTGGCCGACATGGCCGTCGCGGTGGAGTCGGCCCGCGCCACCTATCTCGTGGCTGCTCACCGGCGAGACGCCGGATTGCCGTACCGGCATCAGGCCAGCGCCGCGAAGCTGGTCGCCACCGACGCCGCGATGAAGGTCACCACCGACGCGATCCAGGTCTTCGGCGGGGCCGGCTACACCCGGGACTTCCCGGTGGAGCGCTACTTCCGGGAGGCGAAGATCATGCAGATATTCGAGGGCACCAATCAGATTCAGCGCATGGTGATCGCCCGCAGTCTCGAACGAGGGGACACGACCGAGCGCTAACGGTCACACTCAGACGCCCAGTCTGGGTCGTAGTCCTGGTGGTCGTCCCATGCGGTGGCCAGGATGCACAGCACGATGGTGGCCGCGCTGCCCATGCAGGGCGGTTCCTCTTCCATCTCACGCCAAGTGGCACATTGTTCGATCAGAGCGCGCTTGGCGGCAATGTCGGCGAGCACCCGTGCGGGCGAGTGCAGGGCTACGTGCCAGCCGGCGCCTTCGAGCTCGCCTACCACCGGTGCGGCGATCACCATTTCGTCCGGTGTGACCGACACCGGCGGAGGTGGCGGCTCGAGGACGACATCTCCGCCGGTTTCGACGCCCCAACGGGCGCCGCCGACCGCGTAAGCCGCGTTGCGCGCCGCGGTCTCCATCTCCTCGAGCCGGGCGCGTAGAAAAGTGATCAGGTCGACGCTCATCGTGGCTTCCGTAGCTCTTCCGGCACGGTCGACTCGTCCGGTGCGGCGGTGCACGAACCGCAGCTCGCGCATTGGGTGACATCCATGGTGAAGCCGGAGGGGAAGCGGACAGTCCGGGTTTCGAGGATGCAGTCACCGTGCCGCGGTTTCATACACCGATACTCATCCATCATTTGGTGACTCCTTCCGTTAGAGGAGCACAGTACACCTACATGCGAAGAGATATGAAGACCTATATAGAGATGGACTTCTCTATATGGGAATGGCCAAGGCTATATATGTGAAAGACCGTGACGTCGAGCTGTGGCGACGCGCCGAACTGTACGCCGAATCCCGGCGGTTGACGATGTCCGCGCTGGTTCTCACCGCTCTAGAGCGCTTCCTGGAGAGCGCCGAGCGTGAATGAATCGCGACGTCCAGGCGTCATCCATCCGCCCGGGCATGACCAACCGAGCTTCGCCCCGGCCGGCGCGTCACCCGCAGTGACGGCCGAGTACCACTAGCGACGCGAACTTCCGGTCCGCGTCACTAGAACTGGTCCCACGGGACGCGAAACGGCTGTGTCTCCTCCGGATCTTCCGAGGTGCCGCCGAGGATGGCCAGCTCGTCGGGCTTGTGACGGAGCACGTTCTCGACGTAGTCCTCAGCTGCTTCAGCGATGCCGACGTCGTGGCCGGCCTGCTCCGACAGGTACCACCGATGCTCCAGGACCTCATGGAAAATCTCCGGTGCCTCGAGCTTGCCGCGGAACTCGCGGGGGATTGCCCGCACTACCGGCTCGAAGCAGTCCATGACCCATGCGTTCGCGACGATCTCCTCGTCCTCACCTTGTTGCTCGGTCTCGGCGGCATAGGCGTCCAGGTCATTGAGCAGCCGTCGGGCTTGGTTCTCCTGAGCATCGATGCCGGTGAGCCGCAGCAGCCGGCGCGAGTGGTGTCCGGCGTCGACCACCTTCGGCTGGACGCGTACCGTCCGGCCCCCGATGTCGGTCACGATGTCGAGCTCGGCGACGTCGAATCCCAGCTCATTGAGTCGTTCGACCCGGCGGGCGATCCTCCAGCGTTCATTGACGTCGAACGCTTCCCACTCGGTGAGCTCTGACCACAGCGCATGGTAGCGCTTGACCACGTGGTCGCTGGTGGCGATCGGATCGACCGAGTCGTCGAGATAGCCCGCCGCGGCGAGGTCCATCATCTCGCCGGCGATGTTCACCCTGGCGATGTCGATGTCGTGGTGGCGTTGCCCGTCGCTGAGTTCGTTGTGGAGTTCCCCGGTCTCCGCGTCGACGAGATACGCGGCGAACGCACCGGCATCGCGCCGGAAGAGAGTGTTCGACAAAGAGCAGTCGCCCCAATAGAAGCCGAGCAGGTGCAGGCGGCCGATCAGCACGACAAGAGCATCGATGAGCCGTTCGACGGTGTCCCTGCGCATCATGCGAGCGAACAGGGCACGGTACGGCAGAGAAAACTGCAGATGCCGGGTCACGAGGATCGAGTCGAGTGGGGATCCGTCCGGCGCCTGCCGCCCGCTGACCACGCCGACGGCCTGAACGGACGGAACCTCGAGACGCTCCAGGTCCCGCAGCAGCCGGTACTCGCGGTCCGCGTACGCCTGTACCACTTCTTTCAGGGCGTAGATCCGCCCACCCAGCCGGGTGAAGCGGACAACATGGCGCGAAATGCCGCGAGGCAGCGCGACCAGGTACCACTCCGGCCATTCCTCGAGGGGCATGTCCCACGGCAGGTCCAGCAGCGCCTGTTGTTCCTGCGGTGTGGCCAGAATGCGCAGTTCCATAGAGCACATTGTGTACTAGTGCCCACTCAGCTCCGGCAATTGGAATCCCTCCCCGCCCAGCAGACTCGGTCGGAGGAGGCTTCGCCATTGGCCTTCCTCGCTGATGCCCACCACGCCAGGGAGGGGTTCCAATTGCCGGAGCAGAGTGGGCTGCGACCTTGGGCGTACCCGCAACTGCTGTGGTGGTGGGAGCATGGGGCCGCCATGGAGAGGTCCCAATCACCGGAGCCGATAGGTGGTATCAGCTCGGAGGCAACTGCTGGGGCGGTGGGAGCAAGGGGGCGGTCGGAGGAGGCTTCGCCATTGGCCTTCCTCGCTGATGCCCACCACGCCAGGGAGGGGTTCCAATTGCAGGAGCAGAGTGGGCTGCGACCTTGGGCGTACCCGCAACTGCTGTGGTGGTGGGAGCATGGGGCCGCCATGGAGAGATTCCAATCCCCGAAGCCGAGCCGTCGCCCCCGATGCGCTTAGAGGAACTGCGACAGGAGAAGCATGCGAAAGGGCGGGCCTGCTGGCAATCCAGCAGGCCCGCCCGTTCAACGGATAGCGTTCAGGTGATCTTTCAGTGGCTGAGGCGCTCGCCGGTCTTGACGGAGAAGAAGTGCGACTCGCCCTCGCGGACCTTGAACACGACCTTCTCACCCTTGGCCGGGGTCATCCGAGGCTCAACCCGCGCAATGACGGTGTCGCTACGCATCCGGTCCGTCTGCTCGGCAGCCTTCGGCCCCGTGGGGTGCGCGTAGACGAACGCGTCGGAGCCGAGCTCCTCGACGACGTCGACCGTGACCGGGATGCCGCCGGTGTCCTCGCTGGACACCGGCACCAGGGACTCCGGACGGAATCCGATCGTGACGGTGTCCGAGCCTTCGGCCTTAACGGTGCTCAGCACCTCCGGGGGAACCGAGACGTCGGCTTCGCCGAGCTTGGCCCGACCACCTTCGACGAGGTCGAACGTGGCGATGTTCATGGCCGGCGAGCCGATGAAGCCGGCCACGAAGACGTTGGCCGGAGTGTCGTACAGGTTCAGCGGGGTATCGACCTGCTGGAGCAGCCCATCCTTGAGCACGCACACGCGGTCGCCCATGGTCATGGCTTCGATCTGGTCGTGAGTCACGTAGACGGTGGTGATGCCGAGCCGACGCTGCAGCGACGCGATCTGGGTACGAGTGGAAACGCGAAGCTTGGCATCGAGGTTGGACAGCGGCTCATCCATCAGGAACACCTGGGGCTCCCGGACGATGGCACGGCCCATGGCGACCCGCTGCCGCTGACCACCGGAGAGCGCCTTCGGCTTGCGGTCCAGGTACTCGACGAGGTCGAGTAGCTTGGCGGCTTCCATGACCCGGCGCTGGATCTCGGTCTTCGGGGTGCCGGCGATCTTGAGGGCGAAGCCCATGTTGGCGGCGACCGTCATGTGCGGGTACAGCGCGTAGTTCTGGAAGACCATCGCGATGTCGCGGTCTTTGGGTGGCATGTGGGTGACGTCGCGGTCACCGATCCGGATAGCTCCGGCGTCGACCTCTTCGAGGCCGGCCAGCATCCGGAGGCTGGTGGACTTGCCGCATCCCGACGGGCCGACGAGGACGAGGAACTCGCCGTCCTGGATCTCGAGATCGAGACTGTCGACGGCGGGGACGTCCTGGCCCGGGTAGACCCGGGTCGCTTTGTCGTACGTGACTGTGGCCATGGTGCTGTGTTCCCTTCACCGGCAGGTACGTGCCGGACGATCCGTAGTGAAGTGGATAGGTATGAAGTTTTCCACCGCATGGGTGTCTTGTGACGATACACGGACGGTTGGATCGGCGCCATCGTGGGTTGTTTGCCAAGAAGGGCTTTCGCTACCGCCCGATACGCCGTACGGTGCAAAAGCACGAGGTGTGCTCCGAGACGCTCAGGAGGCTCCCCATGCACGTATCCGATTTGATTCGCGCCAAGGGCAGTGATGTCGTCACCGTGTCGCCGGACGACGACATCCGCAGGCTGCTCGCGGTTCTGGCAGAGCACCATATCGGCGCCACGGTCGTGGCGGCCGGCGACGGCTCCATCGCGGGCATCGTTTCGGAAAGAGACGTGGTGCGGGCGATGGCCCGGCAGGGCGCGTCGATCCTGTCCGACCCGGTCTCGTCGATCATGACGTCCGATGTGCAGACGTGTCAGCCGGAGACCGGCCTGGAAGAGTTGTCCAGGGTGATGACCGACGGCCGCTTCCGGCACGTTCCAGTCGTCGTCGAGGGAAGGCTGGTCGGCATCGTCAGCATCGGCGACGTCGTCAAGAGCCGGATCACCGAGCTCGAGGTCGAAAGAGACTCGTTGTCCTCGTACATCCGGACAGCATCGACGTGATCAACATGAGCGAAACTGCGCCT
Organism: Phytoactinopolyspora mesophila; assembly: GCF_010122465.1. Taxonomy (NCBI): domain Bacteria; kingdom Bacillati; phylum Actinomycetota; class Actinomycetes; order Jiangellales; family Jiangellaceae; genus Phytoactinopolyspora; species Phytoactinopolyspora mesophila. Next base: position 320,433 of record NZ_WLZY01000004.1, read on the forward strand.
TGGTCCTGACGGCTGAACTCCGCGGTGGACAATAGCTATTGATGTCCACTTCGTTTCGTGCCCAGGTCGTCTGGGGTGTCGGTCTGATCGCCTACATAGTGGCGGTGTTGCACCGAACGTCCTTCGGCGTGTCCGGACTCGAAGCGTCGGCTCGATTCGAGACGTCGGCCAGCGTGCTGGCCTCGTTCGTCGTCCTTCAGCTGGTCGTGTACGCCGGGTTGCAGGTCCCGGTGGGCGTCCTGCTCGACCAGATCGGACCACGACGGCTGCTCATCATCGGTGCTTTGATCATGGCATCGGGGCAGGCCGTGCTGGCGTTCGCCGAGACCGTTCCGGCGGCGGCCGGCGGCCGCATCCTAGTGGGCTGTGGCGACGCCATGACGTTCGTCAGCGTTCTCCGATTGGTGGCTACCTGGTTCCCACCGGGCAGGGTGCCGGTGCTGACCCAGGTCACCGGCCTGACTGGACAGCTGGGGCAAGTTCTTTCCGCGGTGCCGTTCGTGGCCGTGCTGAACAACTACGGCTGGACGCAGGCCTACGGTTCGGCCGCCGCGCTCAGTGTGGTGGTCGCCGTCGTGGCCATCGCGACGTTGAGGGACTCCCCGGAAGTCCGCGCATATCCGATTCAGGTGAATACCTGGAGCGGAGTGGGCAGCGACCTGATGACCGCCTGGCGCCATCCCGGTACCCGGCTCGGGCTCTGGACCCACACCACCACCGGGTTCGCGGGCATGGTTTTCGTGATGATGTGGGGGTACCCGTTCCTGGTGGCCGGGCAAGGGCTGTCTCGAGCCATGGCCGGCACGCTGCTGACGGTGATGGTGCTGGCCGGAGCCGTCGCCGGACCGTTGGTTGGTGTCCTGGTGCAGCGGCATCCTCTGCGCCGCTCCTGGCTGGTGCTTGGTGTGGTCCTGGCCAACGCCTCGGCCTGGACCGCGGTTCTGTTGTGGCCCGGCACGGCACCCTTCTGGCTGCTGGTCCTGCTGGTGCTGTCGCTCGCGCTGAGTGGACCAGGGTCGATGATTGGCTTCGACTTCGCGCGGACATTCAACCCACCCAACCGGCTCGGGACCGCCACCGGAATCGTCAACGTGGGTGGGTTCACCGCGGCCTTGCTATCGATTCTCGCGATCGGTGTGGTGCTCGACCTGCGCAGCGGCGGCACCGCGACCTACGAGCTCGACGATTTCCGGATCGCCTTCAGCGTCCAGTACGTGGTCTGGGTCGGTGGCCTACTCGGCATTCTCCGGACCCGCCGCCGGGTGCGCCGCAGGATGGCAGAGCACGGCGTCGTGGTGCCCCCTATCCGCGAGGTCATCGCCCGGCGTCGTCGCCATCGCCGCGGCCCGTAGGCGGCTCCGGCAAGTGGGTCTCTCCTCGCCCAGCAGACTCGGTCGGAGGGGCTTCGCTATCAACCTCCCTCGCCAGCTGATGGTCACGCTTGCCGGCTCCCTCGTGCCTCGTCCGCCGCCTCGCCGTTCGACATGCCCACCACACCATGGAGAGACCCATTTGCCGGAGCACCTGACTGCGTGATCATGGGAGGTTCGGGATAGCCGCGGCCAGGAGGGCACGCACACGATGCAGGTTCTCCTCGAACACCTGGAAGACCGTTTCCTGGGTGACCGGTTGTACGCCGGGATCGTCGTCGAGACCGGCGTCGTAGTCGGTGACGAGTGCGATCCCGGCGAAGGGAATCCCGGCTTCACCCGCGAGGGCCGCTTCCGGATACTGCGTCATGTTGATCACGTGCCAGCCGGCGGCGCGATAAGCAGCGGACTCGGCACGGGTGGAGAACCGCGGACCATTGGTGACAACGACGGTGCCGCCGTCGTGCACCGTGACGCCGGAGGCTCGTGCGGCGTCCAGGAGCACCTCGCGCAAGCGTGGATCGTACGGGTCCGCGAAGGGAAGATGCTGAGGACCTTCGTCGAAGTGGTCGTAGAAGGTGTCGGCCCGACCCCGCGTGCGATCAACAAGCTGGTCCACGACGACGAATTCGCCGGGACCGATCTCTGAGCGCAGCGAACCCGCGGCGAACGGCGCCACCAACGCGCGGACGCCGAGTTGGCGCATCGCATCGACATTGGCGCGGTAGTTGACTCGATGTGGCGGGAATTGATGCCGCACACCGTGCCGGGGCAGGAAAGCCACCTTGATTGGGGAACCGTTCGCCGGGCGGAACGTAGCGATGGTCACCGGGGCCGATGGCTGACCCCAGGCGGTGTCCAGGCTGACCGTTTCCAGATCCGCCGCCTGTTCCGACACGAAGGTATAGAAACCGGATCCACCGAATACGCCGACGTCTGCGCTTTTCAGGTGAGGTTTGTTGTTCATGTGGTTCCCCCGGGTGCGGTCGTGGGGTGCGGCCGGTGAGGCCGTGGGGTGAGCATGTCAGACGTACTCATCGCGTCCGTGCCGCCTCGCGTGCCCGGATCAGATGCGCTCGCATGTCCATCACGGCGCGCATTGTGCCCCGTACGGTGCCGGTGACCTTACTCCGGCCAACCCTGCGGCGGTATGGCACAGGCACTTCGGACACTCGCCAGCCGGCTTGACCGGCTCGTAACACCATTTCCAGCGGCCAGCCGGAGCGGCGGTCGGTGATCCCGAGTTCCAGGAGCGGCTCTCGCGCAGCGGCTCGCATCGGGCCGATGTCGCTGATCTGGGCTCCGCAGTACCGGTTGACCTGCCTGGCAAGATACCGGTTGGCGAGCCGGCTGTGCATCGAGAGTGCGCCGTCGCCGGCTTGCCGGGCGCCCAGCACGAGATCGGCGGTGCCGGTGGACACCGGCTGCGTGACCGTGGGGAGGTCGGCCGGATCGAGCGATGCGTCGCAGTCCATGAAACACACGACGGGCGTGGTGGCGGCCTCCAGCCCGGCGTAGCATGCGGCCCCGAACCCGAGCCGCGGCTCGGCCACCACCGTGGCGCCGTGGTCGGCAGCGATATCCGCCGAGCCGTCGTCGGAGCCGTTGTCCACGACGATCGGCCGGTAGCCGGGTGGCATCCGCTCGAGCACCCACCCGATCGCCGCTCGCTCGTTCAGTACCGGCAAGATGACGTCGATCACGGGGCTGCCTCCGGTGCCGGGGCGGTCGAGGTGGGGGCCTGGCAGGCATCCAGCACACGCGCGGTGTTGGAGCCCGGGATGAGTTCGGCGATGGCCTGCGCGTCAGCCGCATCGTCGAGATCGCGCAACGGCGGCAGCTCGGCGACGGTGAGCCCGAGCGAGCGCAGCCGGGAACACTGCCGGCTACCGGTGTCAGATCGGCTCATCGGTACTCCGTGGAAGGCAAGTGGATGCGGCGTGCCGAAGGCGATCGCCCACCAGCCGCCGTCTTCAGCCATACCGAGTGCGGCGTCAGCGGGGCCGTCCACGACGGTGGCGAGCGAGGCATCCAGGAGGGCGGCGGTGATCTGCGGCGTATCCATACCGATTTGCAAGCCCGGGCCACCGGCATATTCCCAAGCGGCGGCCAAGCGCTCGTTGAGCGAGCCATCCACCTGCGTGACGACCTCAAAACCGGGCGGCAGCCAGGGGCCGGGCGGGCCGTCCAGCGCGACAATGCGCCGTTCCGCGTGACACGCCGCCACCGCCGTCAGCGTGTCGGTCAGCGCGGCCTCGGCTATCGCGGCGGCCTGGTCCGGTGTGTAGGGAGGTGAAAGCCTGGTTTTCGCCTGACCGGCTACCGGCGATTTCGCCAGCAGGAGGATATGCGGCCGCTGCATGCCTTAGACGCTAGAGGCAGCCCGCGGCCCGAATCATTACGAACCGCGAAAGTCTTTGCTCGCACCGCGACGTGTGTGGTCCCGATCGGTCATCGTGAGTGGATGAACGAGAGCGCCCGTCGGATCGAGGCGCCGGATAGTGAGCGGACACACCAGCCGGACGGCTCCGGGTTCGGCGTCTGTTTCCGGCCCACGCGGCTGACGCTCCTTGTCCTGGTCGCCTGGGTGGTGCTCCTGGTGGGCGTCCGGCTGCTCGGGTTGCACGTCGTCGCCACCAGGGATGCGGATCTCAAACTCCGGGCGATCCCGTTGTACGGGGACTGGCAGTGGGGTATCAGCTGGTGGCTGCTGGCGCCCATCGTCGCCGGCTCGGTGTTCATTGCGGTCCTGCCGCCGTTGGTACAACGGTGGTCCTGGCGGGGAGTCCTGGCGGCCACGGCCGCTGCGGGTGTGGTGTTCAGCCTGGCGCTGGCGCTGGCCGAGACGCATCCGACGGTATGGTCCGACATCCACCACACCTATGCCGGGCATATCGGCTTCATCGACGACGCCGGTGGCGTCGAGCCGTTTCTCCGCGAGTACGCCGAAAGCCAGCTGATTCCGGCCTATCCGGTGCACCTGCGCTCGCACCCGCCAGGTTTGCTGCTGTTCTTCTGGTGGGCCGCCGAGGCCGGCGTGTCCGGCGTGGTGTTCCAGAACGTGGTCGCCATGGCCGGCGCCGCGGCGATGATCGTGGCGGCCCTGGCCATCCTGCGTGATGTCGCGAGCGAGCGGACGGCCCGCGCCGCCGCGCCGTTCCTGGTGGTGGTGCCCGCGGCGGTCTGGCAGACCAACGCGGACATCATCTTCGCCGGCGCCGGGCTCGCCGCAGTCGCGTGCCTGATCCTGGCCACCGGCAGATCGGGTCGCGAGACGGTGGCGTTCACGGTGGCGGGTGGGCTGCTGGCCGGAATCGCGTTGATGTTGTCTTTTGGTATTGCCCTGCTGGCCATTCCGGTCGTGGTCATCGCGGTATGGCGAAAGCGTTGGTGGGTGCTGGTGGGTGGCGGCGCCCTGGCGGCTGTTGTGGTGGCGCTGCCGCTGGTGTGGGGCTACTGGTGGGTGGAGGGTCTGGGGGCGACCCGAGTGCGGTACTTCGACGGTGTCGCGTCCGCGCGCGGATACTGGTATTTCCTCATCGCGAATCCGGCGGTGTATGCGCTGGCACTCGGGCCGGCGATCGTGGTCGCCCTGTCCCGCTTGCGCGACCGGCGGGTATGGCTGGTTGTCGGCGCGGGTTTGGCCGTGGTGGCGATGGCGAATCTGTCTGGGCTCTCGTCCGGCGAAACCGAACGGATCTGGCAGCCGTTCATGCCGCTCGTACTGCTGGCCGGGTGTGCCCTCGACCGGACCTCCGGTGCGTCCTGCGGATCGAGCGCTGGAGGCCCCGCCCTGCAGGACGCAGCGGACAGGCGGGCGCTGGGTGAGGTGCGCGGCTGGTTGACGCTGCAACTCGTGGTCACGGTGGCGCTCGTCGCAGCCTTACGAGTGCCATGGTGATTCTCCACTCACGGGAAATGCTGGAGGTGTGATGCGGGTCTTGGTGACCGGAGGGGCCGGGTTCATCGGCAGCCAGGTGGTCGAGCAACTGGTGGAGCGGGGTGCCGACGTCGTCGTGCTCGACTCTTTGGCGGCTCATGACGACGCGCCGGATTACCTTCCGCCGGTTGTCGATCTGCGGATCGGCGACCTCATGGACGAGGACACGGTTCGCGACGCCGTGCATGGCGTGGACGCGGTGTGCCACCAGGCGGCCCGGGTGGGCCTGGGCGTCGACTTCGACGATGTGACCAGCTATGTGTCCGACAACGATCTCGGCACGGCGTCCCTGCTCAGAGCCCTGTGGCGGCGCTCGTTCACCGGACGGCTCGTCGTCGCGTCGTCGATGGTCGTGTACGGCGAGGGCAGATATCGTTGTGCCGTCGACGGCGAGACGGCAGCCGCCCCGCGGCAAGCCGAAGACCTGCGCGCTGGCCGGTTCGACCCACCGTGCCCGCGCTGCGGAGCACCTCTCGAGTGGGTCCTGGTAGGCGAGAACGCTCCTCTCGACCCGCGCAACGTCTACGCGGCGACCAAGGTGCACACCGAGCAGTTGGCCTTCCTGTACGGGCGCGAGGCAGTCGCTTCGGTCTGTGCGCTGCGCTACCACAACGTTTACGGGCCACGGATGCCGAAAGACACCCCCTACGCGGGGGTGGCCAGCATCTTCCGCAGCGCGTACGAAGCCGGCCGGGCACCGAGGGTTTTCGAGGACGGCGGGCAGATGCGCGACTTCGTCCACGTCCGCGACGTCGCCCGGGCCAACGTGCTGGCGCTCGACTCCTCCTGGTCGGGCGCCTGCAACATCGCCAGCGGCCAGCCGCACAGCGTGCTCGACATGGCCACCGCACTCGCCGCCGGCTTCGGTGCAGCCGCGCCCGCACCGCAAGTGACCGGCGAGTTCCGGCTGGGCGACGTCCGCCATGTGGTTGCCTCTGCCGCGCTGGCCGGCGATGTCCTGGGCTTCCGCGCGGAGGTGGGTTTCGACGACGGGATGGCCGCCTTTGCGAAGGATCCGCTCCGATGAGCGCGTCAGCAAGGACGGGCACACTTTCGCAGTTTGTAAGGATCGTCGAGCCGATGTCATGTTTCGATCAACTACGAGCCGGGAGGGTGCTCGACGCACCCGCCCCTCGAGACGATCCGGCACCGCGACGAAGCGAGACGTGATCATGACGGCGGAGAAGGCGACGCAGGAAGCGCCCACGGGGCTGCGGGTCAACGGCTGGCTGCTCGCTGTCGTCCGGGTCGGCGTCGCCATGATGTGGATCGACAACACGTCGTGGAAACGGCCGCCGGATTTCGGCGAGGGTGATCCGCCGAGCATGCTCTACCGCTGGACGCTGATGGGCGTTGAGCATGAAGTGTTCGGACCGTACGCGTGGTTCCTCGAGAACATCGTGCTGCCGAACTTCACGGTCTTCGGGTGGCTGGTCCTGATCGTGGAGGCCTCGCTCGGGGCGTTCCTGCTGGTTGGCCTGCTGACCCGGGCATTCGCCGTGGTCGGCATGGTGCAAAGCGTCGCTATAGCGATGTCGACGCTCAATGCTCCGCACGAGTGGTATTGGGCATACCTGCTCATGTTCCTGGCACATCTGGCGCTGTTCGCCACCGCCGCTGGGCGCTATGTAGGCCTGGACGGTGTCCTGCGACCCATCTGGCTGCCTCGCGACAGCCGGCTTGCCCGTTTGCTGGAGAAGGTGTCATGACTGGTCAGGACACTCTGAACAGAGCCACGGCAGGCCTGGGTCTGGCGTCGATAGCCGGGCTGGTCTTCGTGATCGAGGCACTCGGTGACTTCCGGTTCATGCGGGTCAGCGGCGCGGCCATCGCGGTCGCGCTGGTGCTCGGCCTGCTGGCGTGCGTGGCGGGATGGCTCGCCCGGCCGGTGCTGGCCGTCGTCGCCGGAGTGGCGTTTCTCGCAGCCGCGTTGCTCCAGCTGATCTCGACGGCCACCGGAAACGACTGGCTGGGCGCCAGCCTCAGCACGATGTCGTTCTGGCTCGGCCTGGGTGTCGGCCTGCTCTTGGTCGGGCTGACGGCTCATTTCACCGACACCATGATCGAGAGGGAGTAGATGGATCACACAGACCCGCCGCTGGAAGCGGCCCTTGTTCCGGTGCTGGCTGCCGCCCGTGCCGCCGCCGTCGACGTCGACGCCGAAGGCCGGTTCCCGCAGGAGGCGGTTGCCGCGTTACGCGAATCCGGGCTGCTCGGGCTGACGCTCCCGACCGATGCCGGCGGCATGGGCCGAGGGCCGGAGGAGCTGGCGGACACCCTCAGCCGGATCGCCGCGGTCTGCGGTTCGACGGCCATGGTCTATCTCATGCACGTGAGTGCCGCCATGACAGTGGCCGCCGCGCCGCCGGCCGGCCAGCCCAAATTGCTCAGGCAGATGGCCGACGGAACCACGCTGGGCACGCTGGCGTTCTCGGAGCCTGGCTCGCGTTCGCATTTCTGGGCTCCGACATCGCAGGCAATCGCGGACGGCGACGGCACACGTCTGGCTGCCGAGAAGAGCTTCGTGACGTCGGCCGGACACGCCGACATCTACGTGGTCTCTACCATGACTCCGGCGGGCCAGGCAGACGGGGAGCCTGCTGTTGATCTCGTGGCCGTCCCGGCCGACCGCGATGGCGTATCCGTTTCCGCGCCGTGGCGAGGTCTGGGCCTGCGCGGGAATGCGTCATCACCGATGACGTTCGCGTTGGGCACCGCCGCCGGCGACCGGATCGGACCGGCCGGCGGCGGTTTTCAGCTCATGCTCGAAGCGGTGTTGCCGTGGTTCAATCTCGGCAACGCCGCGGTTTCGGTGGGGCTGGCCCAGGCAGCTGTCGACGCCGCGGTGAAGCATGCCTCTGGCGCCCGGCTAGAACACCTCGATGAATCGCTGGCCCACCTGCCGACCATCCGTGCGCAGCTGTCGAAGATGTCGATCGAGCTCGCGGCAACCCGGTCTTACCTCAACACCACGGCTCGCAGCCTCGCCGCTCCGGACGACACCACCACTCTGCACGTACTGGGCGTGAAGGCGATGGCCAACGACGCCGCCCTACGTATCACCGATGCGGCCATGCGGGTCTGCGGCGGGGCGGCCTTCTCGAACCGCCTGCAGCTCGAACGGTTCTTTCGTGATGCCCGCGCCGGCCATGTCATGGCCCCCACCGCCGATGTCTTGTACGACCTCTACGGCAGGGCGATCACCGGCCTGCCGTTGTTCGGAAACTGAGAGGGACACACTCATATGGCCAAGCCGCTACTCGTCGGAGCCGTCGCCTACACACCGAACGCGGTGCCCATCTGGGAGGGCATCCGCGACTACTTCACCGGCGCTCCGGTGGAGATGGACTTCGTGCTCTTCTCCAACTACGGGCGTCAGGTGGACGCGCTGATCGCGGGCACCATCGACATCGCCTGGAACACCAATCTGGCATGGGTGCGCACCGTGTTACAGACCGACGGCGGCTGCCGGGCGCTTGCCATGCGCGACGTCGACCGGACGTTTCAGACGGTCTTCGTCACCCGAGCCGGAAGCGGCTTCGCGGACCTGACCGACCTGCGTGGCCGGACACTGGCGCTCGGGTCGCGCGACTCCGCTCAGGCAGCCATCCTTCCGGTGCACTACTTGCGTGCGGCTGGGTTGAGCGACGACGACGTGACGATCGTGCGCATCGACTCCGACCTGGGCAAACACGGCGACACCGGCCGTAGCGAGCTGGACGCGATCCGGCTGCTCCTCGACGAGGAGGCCGACGCCGTCGCCCTCGGGATCAACACCTGGGAGGCCATCGGCAAGGACGAGCTGATGCCGGATGCCTTGACCGAGTTCTGGCGTTCGCCGGAGTACTCCCACTGCAACTTCACCGCCCTCGACGCCTTGCCCCAATCGGTGTCCGAACCGTGGGTCGATCACCTGCTGGCCATGTCGTGGCAAGACCCGGAGCAGCGGCGGGTCATGGAGCTGGAAGGACTGCGTGAAGCGTGGGTGCTGCCGGACCTGGCCGGGTACACGTCGTTGTTCGAAGCGGTCCGCGATCAGGGGATCTCGGCGCGATGGTGAGCCGTGTCGTGCTGGACCTGGTGGAGCGTGTCGGAGGCGCGGCCGCCGGAGACCAGGTCAACGTCGACGTCGCCCCGGAAGACAACGATGTCGTCGCCCGTTGGTGCACCCGCGCCGGACACCGGCTCGTGTCGATCCAGAACGGTGTCGCGGTCATCCGGCGGGGGCCGATACCCGATGAAGCCGGCGTGCTCGCCTCGATGCCTGCCGATCGCCGGCCAGGGGCGCGGCTGTGGATCTACACCAACTTCGACTGCAACCTGGCGTGCGACTACTGCTGCGCCCGTTCGTCGCCGCAAGCGCAACGGCGGGCGCTCGGCCCGGACACCATCCGAAAGCTCGTTGGCGAGGGGGTGCAGCACGGTGTCAGCGAGGTGTTCCTCACCGGCGGTGAACCGTTCATGCTGCTCGACCTCGACGAAATCGTCGGTGCCTGCGTCCAGCAGGCGCCGACGACTCTCCTCACCAACGGCATGCTGTTCCGCGGCCGGCGGCTGGACATGCTGCGCTCGATGCCACGCGACGGCTTCGCGTTGCAGATCAGCCTCGACTCGGCCACCGCTGACCTGCATGACCTTCATCGCGGAACGGGAAGCTGGCGACGAGCGCTCGAGGGCGTCCGGACCGCAGTGGCCGAAGGGTTCCGGGTACGAATCGCCGCGACCGTAGCCACCGGTGAGGCAGGCGCCGACGAGTTCGCCGCCTTCCACGAGCTGCTCGACGGTCTCGGCATTCCCCGGGAGGACCAGGTGATCCGTCCGATCGCGCAGCGCGGCTTTGCCGACACGGGTGTGGCGCTGACCGTCGAATCACTCATCCCGGAGGTGACCGTCACCGCCGAAGGCGTCTACTGGCATCCGGTCGCCGCCGACCACGAGGACCAGCTCGTGACCCGTCAGCTGTTCCCGCTGGGGGATGCTATCGACGAGGTGCAACGACGGTTCGTTGCCTACCGGCAGGAGACCGAAGACGCGGCCAGGCAGTTCACCTGTGCGTAGGCAGCGCCCCGTGATCAATGATCACGAGAGAGATTCAGCTTCTCCCGCACGACTCGTGATTCCAGCGCGTGTAATTCCTGGTAGATGTCGAGTGCGGCCTGCCAATGCTGGAGCGCCTTCTCGGTCTCACCCAGGGTGGAGTGGGCATCCCCGAGCCCATTGTGGCTGCGGGCGAGTTCGTAACGCAGCCCGAAGTCGGAGGCGACGGCCAGAGCGTCGTGATGGTAGCGGATCGCCTCGGCCGAAGCGCCTCGCGCCGCATGGGCCAGGCCCAGTCCGTTGAGCGCTTGGGCCCGGCTCTCGTTGTCGCGGGCGGAGGCGAGCGCTTCATGGTGGTGATGCTCGGCAGTTTCGTAGTCGCCGAGCAGCCGGTGCACCGCGCCGAGATGCTCGAGTGCCTGACCTTCCAGGCCGTGGATCTCGCTCGCGCGAGCCAGATTCAGCACCCGCTGTGCGTAGCGCAGCGCGTCGTCGTAGTTGCCGGCATCGCGGTGTAGACCTGCCAGGTTGAGCAGGATATAGGCCTGGCTCGGCGAACTCCCGAACTGTTCGTCGATCTCCACCGCTCGCTCGAGGCTTTGGAAAGCCTCCTCGTATCGGCCGAGCCGGTGGTGGATACGCCCCAGGTTGGTCAGCGGCTTGGTCTGTAGGAACTGGTTGCCCAGCTTGCCGTAGAGATCGATGGAGCGTTCCAGGTGCTGGATCGCCTCGGTGGTGGCGCCGATGTAATGACAGGTCGCGCCGAGATAGTTGAGCGTAGTGGCGAGCAATTGCGGGTCGCCGAGTTCTTCCTGCAACGCCAGCGCCTGCCGCAGGTGGCCGGCGGCGGTTTCGTACCGATCCATACGGTGGTTGGCCAATCCGAGAGCGCGTAACGCCAGTGCCTCGCCAACCCGGTCCGCATGCTCGCGCGCGGCCACGAGCGCCCGGGTGTGCAGCCGGTGCGCGTCGTCCACGTGCCACCCGACATCCAGGAATCGCCAGAGCACAGCGGACATGTCGATCGCGTACGTGGAAATGCCGTATTCGGTCGCCCGGTCCGCGGCCGACAACAGGTTCTGCCGCTCCGTTTCCAGCCATTGCAGAGCCGCCTGGTATGTGGACAACACAGGCCCGGTGACCGGGTGTTTCGTCACGGCGGGGCGCATCTCCACATGCTGCGGAGCGATGACATCCACCGCTGTCCAGGCGACTTGCAGGTAGTAGTCGAACAGCCTCGTGATTGCCGTCTGCCGGGACTCCTCGTCGTCGACCTCGCCGGCCAGTTCCGCGGCGTACGCCAGCAGGAGATCGTGCGGCTGGTAGCGACCCTCCCGAGTCTCGTCCACCAGACGGGCACGCACCAGCTCGTCCAGTAGCCGCCGGGTGGCGCGCAGGTCTTCGGTCCCCATCAGTGCCGTCAGAGCGTGCGCATCGAGGTCGTAGCCGGGATGCAGGCCGAACATGCGGAACAGGCGGGCACTTTCCGGGCTCAGCTCACGATAGGACCAGGAGAACACCGAACGCACCGATGTGTGCGCGTCACCGGCGTCGAACAAGTCGAGCTGAGCTTGCTCGTCATCGAGTTCGGCGATCAGATCCGCGACCCCGACGCCGCGCCGCTCGCCGATCCGTTCCGCGGCGATCCGCAGTGCCAACGGCAGCCGGGCGCAGCGCTCGACGAGTTGGGCGGTGGCCTCGGGATCGGCGTTGCGCCGCTCGTCGAGCAGTTCGTTGAGTAGCCTGCTGGCGTCGTCGCCGGTCATCCGGTCGAGATCGAGCCGGCGGGCGCCCTCCCGAACAGTCAGACCGGCCAGCGAATCACGGCTGGTCACCAGGACGAAACAGGTCGGTGTGCCAGGCAGCAGGGGCCGGACCTGGTCGGCTGTCACGGCGTTGTCCAGCACGATCAAGATGCGCCGCTGGTCCGCCAGCGTACGGAAGCGGGCGGCGCGCTCGGTCAGGTCTTGTGGGACGGACGTGCCTTCGACGCCGAGATCGCGCAAGAAGCGGGCCAGCGCGTCGTTGGGAGCCATCGGTTCGTCCGGTCCGTAGCCGCGCAGGTCGATGTAGAGCTGGCCATCCGGGAACCGCTCGCTCATCTGATGTGCCCACCGCACGGCGAGTGTGGTCTTGCCGACGCCGGCGGTCCCGGTGATGGTGACTATGCGCGCCGGTTCGTCGAATTCTCCAGCCGCGATCCGATCCAGTTCGGCCAGTTCCGCGGCACGTCCGACGAAGGTTCCGGGACTGTGTGGAAGCTGCGCCGGTCGTTCAGTGGTCGGACTCCCCGTTGTACCCGGCCGGATCGACTCGCCGGTGAGGATCTGCTGCTCGATCTGTCGCAGCTCTGCGCCAGGTTCCAGGCCGAGTTCCTCGACCAGCACATGGCGCGCGCCGTGGTAGGCAGCCAGTGCGTCTGCCGGGCGCCCGCCCTGGTAGAGGGCGGTCATCAACAGTGCGTGGAAACGCTCGCGCAGCGGGTGCCGCCGGACGAGGTCAGACAGCTCACCGACGATTCCGGCGTTCCGGCCGCAGCGGAGCTCGGCCGCGTACAGTTCCTCCAGCGCTACCAGGCGGACGTCTGCGAGCCGCTCGATCTCCGCCGCCAGATCAGTGACATCCAAGCCCTGGTACGGCGTCCCGCGCCACAAGCTCAAGGCCTTGCGGGTCAGCTCGGCACAACGCGCGGGATCTTGGTCGGCTACGTCGCCGGCCTCGTCGATCAGGGTGCAGAATCGTTCCGAGTCCAGCTCTCCGGGCATGACCTCCAGGCAGTAGCCTGCTGAGCTGTACGAGAGCCGTTCCGGGCGGTCGAGCATGCGGCGCAACTTGTAGATATGCAACTGGAGCTTCTGGTGCCCGCGAGGCTCTGGCTGCTCTCCCCACAAGGCGCCGAGCAAGGTGTCTACCGCGACCGGCTGGTTGGCGCGGGCCAGCAAGACGGCCAGGACGGTCTGGCGCAGTAACCCGGACACCGGCACTTCCTCGCCGTTGTCACGAAGCCGGATTGGTCCCAGAACTTCGAACTGCAAATGACCGCACTCCTGGACAAGCCAACGCTGTCTCCTCAGGGGAAACCTGTGGTGACGATACCGCAGTCGGTTGCCGCCGCATCACCATTAATCCGCACGCTGCTGCCGGGGAAAGTGTCAGGAAAGTCCCTCGATGGTGCCGAGTAGCACCATAACGGTGTATTTGACGCCGTAACGGGGACGACGATGGCCAGCGAGGAAGCGAACTTCGAGGCGCTCTACAGCGCGACAAGCCGCGCGCTACTGCACCAGATGTATGCGATGACCGGAAACATCGACGACGCACGAGAGTGCGTGCAAGAAGCCTACGTGCGGGCGTGGCAACACTGGCCTAAGGTGTCCCGTGCGGACGACCCCGCCGCGTGGCTGCGGACCGTCGCCTGGCGGATCGCAGCCAGCCGTTGGCGTAAGAGCCGCAACGGGCTTCGCGCGCTGGCCCGCAACGGCCAGTTCGAACATACCCAGCCGCCGTCGCTCGACCATGTCAGCCTGGTCACCGCGCTCCGCAAGATCCCGGAAGAACAGCGCCGGGCCATCGTTCTGCATCACCTGGTGGGGATGCCTGCCCGCGAGGTGGCCGAGGAGATCGGCGCCCCGGTGGGCACTGTCAAGGCCCGGTTGGCGCGGGGCCGCGCGGCCCTAGCCGTGCTGCTTAGGGAGGAGTTCGGCGACGAGCGTGGCGACGCGGCCGATACGGGCGCGAGTGTTCCCACGCAGCAATCCGTTCCGAAGCGGGCACGAGCACGCCGGCCACCGATGGGATCGGCGCGCCGTGCCGTGGTGAAACCAGCCGGGGTCCGTTCATCGGCCGCTGCGTGACCGGCCCAGGGCCAGAGGGTCTCGGTCTCGTTCAGTTATGGAGCCCGAAGTCGGATTCGAACCGACGACCTACCGCTTACAAGGCGGTTGCTCTGACCAACTGAGCTATTCGGGCGTGGGCGGCGTGCACCCGGGTGGGCGCGCATCCGCGTGGAGCCTGCTCCGGGAGAACGGTACCCGAGCAGGGCGGGTCTTCTCCAATCCGTTCCCCGTGCCCCGCCACTTCCGGTGATCGTGAGCGCGTTGCTGTCGCAGAATGACGACCACAACGCGCTCACGATCACCAGATCACGACAGAAACGCGCTCACGATCACGGGGAAGTGGGGGTCAGACGACGGCGCCGTAGTTCGGGTCCTCGCGGTCCCCGACGCCGGCCTTGGGCTTTTCCTCGCGTTCGGGCGCTGGGTACTTGGTCTCGAGCTCGACGGCCAGTGGTGTGGACGTGAAGTTGGACGAGTAGGTTCCGATCACGATGCCGATGATCAATGCGAAGGCGAAGTCCGACAGCGAGTCACCGCCCAGGAAGTACAACGCGATGAGTGGGAACAGGGTGCTCAACCCGGTGTTGAACGACCTGGGCAAAGTGTTCAGCACCGCAGAGTTGGCTACCCCGGCGAAGTTCTCTTCCGGTCTCCGGGTCCACATCTCGCGGATCCGGTCGAAGACCACCACGGAGTCGTTGACCGTATAACCGATGACGGTCAGGATCGCCGCCAGGAAGATCCCGTCGATCGGTTTGCCGAGCCAGGCGAACACGCCGACAACAACCACGACGTTCTGGAACAGCGCCGTGACCGCACCGGCGCTGAAGGTCCAGCGGAACCGGATCGCCAGATATGACAGTTGGGCGGCCAGCGCTATACCCAACGCGATCAGAGCGTTGCGCTGGAGCTCTGAGCCCAGACTGGGGCCGATGAGCTCGTCGCGGAGCATCTGCCCGCCATTGCCGAGTTCACTGATCGCGTCGATGATCTCGCGGGCTTCGGTGTCGCTCATCTCGACCGTGCGTACCGAGATGGCGTCCTCACCGGCGGCTCCGGACTCGTTGACGATCGCGGTGGGGAAGCCGAGCGCGGTGACGGCATCGCGGGCGTCGTCGATGTCGACCACCTCCGCGGGCTCGACCTCCACCAGGCGGCCGCCGGTGAACTCGATACCGAAGTTGAGCCCGCGCATCGCGATGCCGGCACCTGCCACGATGATCGCGATCAGGGAGGCGGCGAGCAGCCGGCGGGTGTGCTTCATGATGTCCGGGCTGCGCTCACGCAGCCATAGCCGGATGCGCCCGTGTTTCGCCAGACCGCTGATGGTGGGCCGGACCCGCACCCAGCGCTGACGGATCAGCCAGTCGGCCAGCGCCCGGCTGAGCACCAGGGCGGATAGCAGCGATGCCAGGACACCGATGGTCAGCGTGACACCGAAGCCTCGCACCGGCCCGGAGGCGAGGAAGAACAGCAGGATCGCCGCCAGCAACGTGGTGACGTTCGAGTCGGCGATGGCTGAGATGGCCTTCTTGAAGCCGCTGGGCACAGCGTTTCGCAGGCTCTTCACCTCGCCGTCGACATAGTCCTCTCGTGCTCTTTCGAAGATCAGCACGTTGGCGTCCACCGCCATACCGATGGCCAGCACGAATCCAGCCAGGCCAGGCAGGGTCAACGTGGCGCCGAGGGCGGTGAGTGCTCCGTAGGCCATCGCGGCGTATCCGATCAGGGCGCCGACGGCCATCAGACCGACCAACCGGTAGCTGACGATGATGAACAACGCCGTCAGGGAGATACCGATGGCCGCCGCCCAGGCGCTGGCCCGGATGGCCGCGTCACCGAGTGTCGGGCCGACGACGCGCTGTTCGATCACCTCGACCGGCAGCGGCAGCGCGCCACCCTCGATCAGCGCGGAAAGCTCTTCGGCGGACTCCCTGCTGAAATCGCCAGTGATGACCGATGTGCCGCCGCGGTGCCCGATGTCACAGGCTGCTCCGATGACTCGTGGTGAGGAGATGACTTCCTCATCGAGAACGATCGCGATCCGCCGCTGTGGGTCTCCCTCCGGAAAACAAGCGGCGTCGCCAGTCAAGTCGGCCCAGACATTGCCGCCCCGGCCGGTGAAGTTGATGTCGACGTACCAGCCGTCGAACTGCGCGATATCGAATTGGGCGCTGGCGCTGGACACTTCCTCACCGGTCATGGCGGAGGAGGCGATCACGATGGGGCCGCCGCGCTCGTCCTCGATCTCGATCCGCTCCGCGGTGGGGTCGAAATGGTCGTCGGTGACGCCGTTCTCAGCCGCGCCGTTGTCGGCATCGTCTTCGCTGGCGTCGTCGTCGGTGTTGGCGTCTTCGTCCGAGGCCTCGTCGCCGTCGTCTTCGACGGCCTCATCCTCTGCCTCCCCGTTGATCTGGCCGTAGCCCAGGACGGGATGGAACGTCAGCTGTGCGGTCTGGCCGAGTGCCTCCGAGGCCTCCGTGGGGTCCTCGAGACCAGGCAGTTCGACGATGATCCGGTTCTCACCGGAGCGGGACAGCGACGGCTCGGAGACACCCAGCGCGTCGACCCGGCGCCGCAGTACCTCGACGGCCCTGTCGGTGTTCTCGGAGTTGGCCTCGACATTGGGCGCGTCCTGGGCCTCGAGCGTGATCTGGGCGCCGCCCTCGAGGTCGAGTCCGAGGTTCGGTGAGGCCGTCATGGTGACCCAAGCGGAGGCTCCCAGCAGCAAGAAGGCGAGCACCACGCGCAGAACGCGGCTGCCTTCGGTGACAGAGCGGTCGCCTTTCTTGGCCGCCCGGTGCCGGAAGAGTGAGTACGCGGCCGCGCATGCGGCGACGACGGCGAGAACGAGATAGAACGCGGTCGTACCTTCCACAGGGAATCTCCATGGGATGCCACCCGGGTGAGCACAGGCGATGCGAGATGATCGCTACCGCTGGCTCCGGGCGTTGCTGGACAGGGCTAAGGCGTCTACTGCTGTCCAGTGACCGGTGGGCCACGATTGTGGTCGGTGGAGCGCGGCACCGACTGCGCGTCAGTCCGGCCGGGATCGCCCAGCAGCCCCTGCAGCGGGTAAAGGTCCAGCGGGTGCACCACGCTCCCAGCGGGAGTGTGCGCGGCGACGTCACGTTCGGGGGCTACCGTCGCTACCTTGGCGACCGGTTCGGCGAACTCGGCGATGCCGGCCAATGCGGCGGTGCTGGACGTCCCTTGGTAGGTCTCCGGAGAAAGCTCCCGGGCCGGCGTCGCCGATGCGGTGACGCCGCCGGTGATCACCATGAACAAGCCGGTCAGCAACACGGCGGGAATGGCGCGAGCGAGCAGTTGCAGCCGTCGAGAGGCGCGCGGATGGAGCACGGCGCTGAACCTCCCTAGCTCACGTTGGCGCCCTTCACCATACACCTCGGGCAGCCCACGCCACAGAGCCGTAGGTGGGGTGGCACGGACAGGTGCTGCGCCCAGGCACCCCACCTCCGCCTTCGAGGCCGGGACCACTCGGGGAACGAGCGATCCCGGCCTCGCGGGGCCGATCGGCGACGAGGGCAGCGGTCACCTGGTCGCCGAGACTCTGCGGTCTATCGGACCCTGATCAGCGGTGCGAAGTCGGCATCGGCGATCTCGCCGTTGCGCACCTGCACCTGGGTGACGGGCTTGCCGACGATGCCCTTGGGCAGGTCGATCTGGACCAGGTAGCGGCCGTCCGGCACATGCGCGAAGCCGAACCAGCCCGAACCGTCAGTGGTGCGTGTCAGCCGCTCCCCGCCGCCGGTCAACGGCCGGAGTCTCACCTCGACCTGGTCGAGCGCCTCTCCGCTCCGGGTGACGAGTGCGCCGGTGATGTGGCCGTCCTCAGGCGCGTCCTTCCAGGGCATGGACGGCACCGTGGCCGGATCTGCGAAGGGCGCGTCGGGTCCTTCGGTCAATGCCTCCGTGAGTGCGTCACGCTCGGCGTTCTTGACCGCCTGGTCAGAGCTACCGGCCGCGGTGAGGCTCGCGTTGGCGTACGAGTACCCGCTCCAGCCGACCACGGTGTTTCCGGCTTCGGTCGGAGTCAGTAGTTCGTGGACCTGCTCGAGGCTGTCCTCGATCTCGTTGAGATATAGCGCGGGACCAGAGACCGACTGCCGCTCGCCCTGCCAGTCGGCCAGGACCTCGTTCCACTCAGTGAACATCTGGGCCTGGTCGGGCATCCACTGGCGCTTGTAGTTCATGGCCACGACCGTGTCCATGATCCCTTCCTCCAGCCAGCCCTTCCAGTCCTGCAGGACCTCCGCATAAGTGCGGGTCTGTTCCCAGCCACCGACCGATTGCGGGCCGAAGCCGTAGGTGATGGCATCCATGGTCAGCCGTGCCGACGGGTCCACCTCCCACATGCCCAGATAGATCTTGCGCACGAGGTTGCTCACTTGATCGCGGCGCCAGTCGTTCCAGTCCTGATCGGAGGCGGCCGGCACGTCGTCGCGACCGGTGGCCTCTTGGAACCTTTGGACGGAGACCTCGTTGTAGCCCCAGTCGCTGTGCGTAGTGGAGGAGTTGAAGTCCGGGTAGCGGACGTAGTCGAGGTTGATGCCGTCGACGTCGTACTCGGTGACGATGCTCTGGATGGCCTCGACGATGTAGTCGACGGCGTCCGGGTGCCCAGGGTCGATGTAGGCGTTGTTGCCCTGGAACTCGGTGCCGTCCTCCTTCTTGTTCAGCCAGCGGTCCGCACCTTCGGCATCAGGACCGTGCTGATTGAAGACATGGTCCGGTGAGCTCGGCGGCGTGGCGAGGTTCCACATCGTGTTGACGTTGACCCAGGCGTGGACCTCGAGGCCGGCGGCGTGCGCCGCCTCGATGATCTCGTCCAGCGGATCGTACGGCGCGGGGTCGATGGCCGCGTCGGTGCGTGGGTAGAGGGCGCGGTTGCAGAAGCAGTCGTAACGCCGCGCGGTCTGGACGATGAGCGCGTTGGCGTTCACCGCCAGCGCGTCGTCGACGAGCTTCTCAACCTGGTCCGGGTTGTAGATTCCCGGATTGAAAGCGTCGACCCAGTAGCTACGCCACTGTTCAGGTGGGTCGTCAGGCTCTGCCGCGGACGACGGCGCGGCGATCGTGCCGATCAGCAAGCCGCTGATCGCTGCTCCTGCGGTAGCGAGCGCTCGAGGGGTTCGGAGTGATCGTGCCATGGAGGGAGCCTCCCAAGTGGACTAGACCAATATCCCGTCCACAGTGTGGACTATAGGGACCGGGTACGTCTAGAGCCAGCCGGAGAACGATTCGAATCGGGGCAACGGATCAGGCGGGCCTGCAAAACTTGAGTCAGCCTGGAAGAATGCGACCAGCTAACTTCGGAGGGCAACGTGGCAACGAAGTATCACTCGATCCGAGACAAGATTCTGGATCTCATCGCGGAGATGGACGTCGGCGATGCCCTTCCTCCGGAGCGCACGCTTGCGCCCGAATTCGGCGTCGCGAGGATGACGCTGCGCCGCGCGATCGAGGAGGTCGTGCGTGAGGGGCGGCTGAAACGCAAGCACGGGGCGGGCACCTTCGTTGCCGGTCCGAAGATCGCGCAGGGACTTGCCGTCACGTCGTTCTCCGAAGACATGCGCCAACGCGGCAACGTCCCATCCAGTCGCACACTGGACGCTGGCGAGCTCACGGCCAGCCCCAAGCTGGCCAAACGTCTCGAGATCTCCTCTGGAGAACTCGTGATGCGGGTGGTGCGGTTACGGCTGGCCGACGACGCTCCGATGGCTGTGGAGACGTTGCATGTGCCCGCACGGGTGGTGCCTGAGCTGGAAGGCGAGGCTCTGGACGACGCGTCGTTCTACGAGCTGCTGCACGAGCGGTACGGCATCGACCTGGCGGGCGGCGTGCAGACGATCGAAGCGACCGTGACCGACGAACGTGAGTCGGAGATCCTCGAAGTGCCGCTGCACTCGCCGGCTTTCCTCTTCGAACGAGTCTCGCGCGCCCGGGACGGCCAGGTTGTCGAGTTCGTCCGCTCGGTATACCGAGGAGACCGGTACCAATTCCGGGTGGAGCTGCAGCCCGCCCGGCCGGCTCGCACCGACGATCATCCGGCTGGTTCAGCTTAGAGGCCGCGCAGAATGGGAGTCGCCTGGCTCGCAGGCCCGGGCATCCTGGCTGGCGGCGTTGTCGTCAGTCGACGCACAAACCCAGTGCGACTCCCTCCGCCGCCTTGCCATCCAGGCGCCCGACCCCGCTCACTATCAGGCGCCCCATTCTGCGCGGCCTCTTAGAACCGGCGCCGTTGTTCACGCGGGTTCTCAGCCGTGCGGTAGCGCGGGACTGTGTCGGCCCGGCGAGGTCAGCGACGACCCGCTGACTCCTCCGTTGGTTCAGTTCGCTTGCGGTGCTTGCCGCCGGAACTGCGCTGCGGTGGCACTATCGGGTCATCGCGTTGAGGCATGGAGGTGGGACTTTCCTGCGTCTGCTCGGGCACCCCTGAGTGCGAATGCCAGTGCGGCGCCGGACGGTGTGTGTGTGGCTGTCCGCTAGGAGGTGGCGGAGGTGGCGGCGCAGCGTCGACCGGTTGATAGTCGAACGGGCCGGATTGGGCAGTGGACTCGTTGTCCGGCGGCGAGTAGGCGGCCGAAGAGGGCTCGTGTGATGCGTCTGGCTCGTCGTCGGACTCGGCGGACTGATCGTAGAGTTCGGTGCTCTGGTCCCTTAACTCCACCGGACGGGTGGTGTAGCTAGGCGAGTCCTCGCGCTGCGGTGCACGTCGAGCGCGCCTGCCTGGACTCGCTCCCAGCATCTCCATCGCCTCCTGAAGCCGATCGGTCGTGTCGTCGATCCACTGGACGCTGGTCGCGTCGCCGTGTCCGTGGATGGCGAGCACGTCGTCGATCGAATTCCACAGACTGGTCGCGGGATGCTCCGAGCACCACCGGAGTGCCACATGTCCGTCGGAGAACACCACACCGTACGCAACCACGCCGACGCCGGAGATGCCGGTGTAATCGACGTGTCGGACAAGGGCGAACCTGCGAGGGAACAAACGACCACCGTGGAAGAGAGTCGGGCGAGCTGATGAAAACGGCCGCCTGTACCCCCGTATCATTTGGCCTGTACGCTGCACATCTTGCTTGATGTGTGCTCAAGCTGTCACGGCGGCCTGCCGCGAGTGAGACTATTGATCTTGATTTGATGGCCTTTTCGTCAACTTTTGCCCGCTTTGCGGCCGCGTGAGAGCCCTCACAGTTTCGGCCCCACTGGTGCGTCCGGCACCATCGTGCGCCGGAATGACGCGTTACGGTTAGAGGCCGCGTGCAAGCGGGCGGTCCAGCTTTCGGACCGTTGGGTAGCGCCGACGACGAGGGAGCGTTCAAATGATGCAAGGGTCTGATCCAGCTCGGCCAGAGGTCGATCCAATGGTGCTCGATGCGGTGAAGACGGTGCGGGATAGGTTCGGCGCGGTCGGCTTGCGGCACTTGGTGACGTTGGCCAGAGACGAACTCGCCAGGGTGGAGCAGGCGGAGGCTCAACTCGGCTCCATCGACCAGACGGATCCAGTAGTCGAGCCCACCGCAGGGCCGCTGGATGTTGCGGACACGCAGGCGTGGCTGGCCTACACCGAACAGGATCCCGAAGAAGGCGAGCAAGGGCGCTCTTGACGCGTGCCCGAGCGGCTTTTAGACCGCTCGCAACGTGTCGAGGAAATTCTGAGCCCAGCGAGTGATGTCATTGCCGAGTACCCGTTCGCGGAGCAGTTTCATCCGCTGGGTGGCTTCGGCGGCGTCGAGTCGCATGGCGGCAAGCAGGGCGCGCTTCAGCCCGTCGATGTCGTGCGGGTTGACGAGGAACGCGCCGTCGCTCAGCTCATCCGCCGCTCCGGCGAATTCGGACAGCACCAGCGCTCCGCCCAGATCCGTCCGGGCAGCGACGTACTCCTTGGCCACGAGGTTCATGCCGTCACGCAGTGGCGTCACGACCATCACATCGGCCGCCCGGAGCAACGAGACCAGTTCGGCACGCTCGTAGGACGAATGTAAGTAGTGCACGGCCGGCTGGCCGATGGTGCCGTACTCGCCGTTCATCCTGCCGACCTGCAGTTCGATGTCGTCGCGTAACGTCTGGTACGCCTCGACCCGCTCCCGGCTGGGAGTAGCCACCTGGACCATGACGGCTTCGTCGGGAGTGACATCCGCTCCGGCCAAGAGCTCATCGAAGGCCTTGAGCCGGTGCCCGATTCCCTTCGTGTAGTCCAGCCGGTCGACACCGAGCAGGATGTGTTTCGGAGAGCCGACCTCCGATCTGATCCGATCGCTTCGGGCCTGGACATCGGGGTCGGACACGAGCTGGGTGATTTCGCTGACGTCGATGGAGATCGGGAAGGAACGGGCCAGCACGGTGCGGCCGTCGGCCGTGACGACTTGACGGTCGCCGGCGGTGGCATCGGTGTAGCGCTCGGCGAGGCCGATGAAGTTGTCAGCCGCCCCTTCGCGCTGGAAGCCGACCAGGTCCGCGCCGAGCAGGCCCTCGAGGATCTGCCGTCGCCATGGCAACTGGGCGAAGAGTTCCCCAGGCGGAAATGGAATGTGCAGGAAGAACCCGATCTTCAGGTCCGGCCGCAGCTGGCGCAGGATGTTCGGCACCAGTTGAAGCTGGTAGTCCTGGACGAACACGATGGCGCCGTGGTCCGCGACGTCGGCCGCGGCCCGGGCGAAACGTTCGTTGACCCGTCGGTACGCCTCCCACCACTCGCGGTGGTATTCCGGGGCCACGATCACGTCGTGATAAAGCGGCCACAGCGTCGCGTTGGAGAACCCCTCGTAGTACAGCGCGATCTCTTCCGCCGACAACGGCACCGCGATCAGATCCATCTCGTCAGTCGAGAAGGGCGCCGGCGCATCGTCACGGGATCCGGTCCAGCCGACCCACGCTCCATCGAAGGAGCGCATGACCGGCGCCAGTGCGGTGACCAAGCCGCCTGGGCTCCGTCTCCAGCTGGTGGGCCCGTCACGGGGCGTCACCCGGTCGACCGGGAGCCGATTGGCAACAACGACGAAGCTACTCTTTCCGATATCCACCACGTGGCCTCCTCGTCCGTTCTACGGTAGCTGGCCGTGACGCCGGTTGGGTGCTCGGGTGCCGCACTTCGGCCTTTCGGCGGTGTCGGAACATGGCTCGGAGCGGGCTTGTGCTTACCATGGCCCGCATGGAAGCTGTTGCCGACATGCCCATGAACGCCGCCTCGTCGGACGCGCTCGATCCACGGGAGCGTGAGATTCTCGAGTTCGAACGGCAGTGGTGGAAGTACGCCGGTTCGAAAGAACAGGTGATCCGGGAGCGCTTCGACATGACGGCCACCCGGTACTACCAGGTGCTCAACGCGCTGATCGATCGGCCGGAGGCGCTCGCGCACGACCCCATGCTCGTCAAGCGGCTGCGCCGGTTGAGGTCATCGCGTACACGTGCGCGATCCGCCCGTCGGCTTGCGGCTGAGGCGTGAAACCAAGCGCGCCGGGCACGCTTCACCGGAAGGCCTCCACTGGACGTCGGCCGTGACGATGAACCTGGTGCCCCGTGACACTGGCGAGCATTCGAGGTGACGTAGATGCCCGCCCGACGTAGGCTATACATCCCGTGACGATGCGCGAACGTCTTGACCGAGCCTGGCCGTCCCTGGTGGCGCTCCTGGGCACCGTTGGTGTCGTGCTCGTGTTGCTGTTCATCTTCGGTGACAACACCGGTGACGGTACGGGAGACGATCTCGGCGACATCGTGGTCGGTGACGATCCTGAGTTCGAAGAGGATCCCGCCGACGAGGACGACGAGCCTACGGGTGAACCGACCGATCCGGCCGACCCCGAGGCCGACGAGTCAGGTGAGGACGCCGGCGAATCCGGCGACGAGAACGAGAATGGTGAAGAGCCCGATCCCGAACCAACCACGGCGCCGCCGGAGCTGCGCTCGCCAGTGGGGATCGCCAACCAGACGGCTGTTCAGGGTCTCGAGCTGCGCGCCCAGGAGCGGCTGGAAGCCGGCGGCTGGGAGGTCGCGGCCACGAGTGGCTTTGAGGGAAATGTCCCTGCCACCACTGTGTACTACCCGCCGGGCATGGAAGAGCAGGCCCAGGCGCTGTCGCGGCAGTTCCCCGAGATAGGCAGGGTCGAGCCGACATTCGAGGGCGTGAACCAAACCCGGTTGGTTATCGTGCTGGTCGAGGACTACTCCGATGTCGTCGATGGATGACGCCGTCGCGGTTGTCCGGGAATCACTCCGGCCACGCCTGGCGCAAACACTTCTCGCTCTGGACTTCGACGGCGTACTGGCACCGATTGTCGAGCGGCCGCAGGATGCCAGGGCGCTGCCGGGTACAGCGGAGTTGCTGACCCAGATCAGCCCGCGGGTGGCCCAGGTGGCCATCGTGACCGGCCGGCCGGCGTCCGATGCCGTCCAACTGGGCGGATTGGCTGATGTGCCCGGGCTGGTTGTGTGCGGCCACTACGGGCTCGAACGCTGGATGGGCGGCCGGCTGGAGACGCCGAGCTCGGACAGCGCGGTGGACGAGGCAAGGGTTCGTGTCGCCGAACTGGTGGCGCAGCGGCCGGGAACCGCCATCGAGGACAAAGGCCACTCGGTGGCGGTGCACACCCGCCGTGCCCCCGATCCCGCCGCGAGTCTGGAAGACCTCCGGCCGCTGGTGTCCGCCATAGCTGAGGACACCGGCCTTCAGGTCACACCTGGCCGTTTCGTTCTTGAGCTACGTCCGCGAGGCGCCGACAAAGGTGTGGCGGTGCGACAGCTCGCGGCTGAAGCAGGTGCCGCGGCCGTCGTCTACGGCGGCGACGACCTGGGTGATCTTCCGGCCATTGAGGCGGTCCGTGCTCTCGAGGCTGACGGCATGCTGGGTGTGATCATCTGCAGCGATGGCACCGAGGTAGCAACCGAGCTGCGGGAGGCGGCGGATCTCGTGGTTCCGGGCCCAGAAGGTGTCCAGCGCGCCCTGCGCTCACTGTTGCTGTAACCGGCATAACGGCTGGGCAGTCGTCCGGCGCAGCTAAGCCATCCACCATGTAAGACACTTTTGTCTCACATGGTGAACAGTTCTGCGAGACCCCGTTACACACCACGTACGCTTCTGGGCAGTACTCATCCAGAGGGGGCAGAGGGACCGGCCCGGTGAAGCCCCGGCAACCACCCGCAATCCGGCGGGTTAGGTGCCAAGTCCGGCCCGCTGACCATGCGGGAAAGATGAGGAGGTATCTCCGAGATCATGACCATCACCGAGACGCCCGTCGCCGGAAAGGCCCGTGCGGACGGCCCTGATCTGGGCCGAGCCACCCACCTTTCATGTCGTGAGTGTGCGGCGACAGTTGAGCTGGGCCCGCATTACGCGTGTATGGAGTGCTTCGGGCCGCTGGAAGTTGCCTACAACTACGGCACCGTGACGCGCGAGCGAATTGAATCCGGACCAAAGTCGATCTGGCGGTACCGGGATCTGCTACCCGTGCCGGAAAACGTGGCGAGCATCCCGAACACCGAGCCGGGCTTCACGCCACTCTTGCGAGCTGACAATCTCGGGCGTGAGCTCGGCCTGAAGGCGCTCTGGGTGAAGAACGACGCCGCCAATCCCACCCACTCCTTCAAGGACAGGGTCGTGGCCGTGGCGCTGGCCGCAGCGCGTGAGCTGGGCTTCACGGTGCTCGCCTGTCCGTCCACCGGAAACCTGGCGAACGCCGTTGCTGCCGCCGCTGCCCGCGCCGGGATCCGCAGCTTTGTGTTCATTCCGAGCGACCTCGAGCAGCAGAAGGTCATCACCAGCGCCGTTTACGGCACCACTCTCGTGGCGGTTGAGGGCAACTACGACGACGTCAATCGGCTTGCGTCGGAGCTGGCCGGTCAGCACGAAGACTGGGCGTTCGTGAACGTCAACGTCCGTCCGTACTACGCCGAGGGGTCGAAGACGCTCGGATATGAGACCGCCGAGCAGCTGGGTTGGCGCTTGCCGCAGCAGGTCGTCATCCCGGTGGCCAGCGGGGCGCAGCTGGTCAAGGTCGACAAAGCTTTCCACGAGTTGGTGAAACTCGGCCTGGTCGAGGGCGAGCAACCGGCCATCTTCGGCGCGCAGGCCACCGGATGCTCGCCGGTCTCGACGGCATTCCGCGAGGGCCACGACGTCGTCCGGCCCGTTCGGCCCGACACCATCGCGAAATCGCTGGCGATCGGCAATCCTGCCGACGGTCCGTACGTCCTGGACGTGAGCCGGCGCACCGGCGGAGCTGTCGCCGATGTCTCCGACGACGAGGTCGTGGAGGGTATTCGCCTGCTGGCGCGCACCGAAGGGATCTTCGCCGAGACCGCGGGTGGTGTCACCGTCGCGGTCCTCGCCAAGCTGCTGCGCGAGGGCAAACTCGACCCGGACGCCGAAACGGTTATCTTCAATACCGGAGAGGGCTTGAAGACCCTCGACGCGGTCGCGCCCGTGGTCGGGCCGGCCGGCACCATCGCACCGACTACCGAGGCGTTCCACACCCTCGTCCCGGAGGCATAGAGAGAGCCATGAGTGTTGCTGTTCGAGTCCCCACGATTCTGCGTACCTACACGAAGGGTGAGGCAGACGTCTCTGTCGACGTGGCAGATGATGCCGTGCTGGCCGATGTGGTCGAGGCCCTCGATGCCGCTTACCCGGGAATCAAGGCGCGGATTCTCGACGACACGGGGGAGATCCGGCGTTTCGTCAACGTCTATGTCAATGACGATGACGTGCGCTTCGCTTCGGGGCTGAAGACGCCGACGCCGTCCGGGACCAAGGTCGCCGTTATTCCTGCCGTCGCCGGCGGCTGACGCGCTCCTGAATGATCATGTTTGGTAGGTCTTCTCGGGCCTCACCATGCCTGCGGGCCTGATGACGCGCGAGAAAACCCACCAAACGTGATCATTTTGCGTTGGTGGGTGGGAGTGTTGGGCGGCGGTCCGCGCTCGGTTAGCCGACCGTCACTCGGTTGATCTCGAAGGTCTCCTCAACCCAGGGAAAGACCCAGAAGAACAACGCAGCCATGATTCCGACGATCAAGATAAGAAAGGTCACCAGGCGAACCGGCCAGGGGCCGGGTAGGTGACGCCACACCCACGCGTACATATCTGTCTATCGCTCCTCAGCGTCGACCAGGACTCCGCTGGCGTACATCCGGTGGGATGATCCCCATCGAGGCCAGCAGGTGGTCAACGTCAGGCGGGCTTCGGTTGGTTCCGTACTGCGGGGCTCGCCCGGTACTGGGTCGACGACCCAGCTGTCACGAATCCCGATTTTGTTGCCGTCCGGGTGCCCGTTGGGTGCGGTGTCGAGCTCGTAGCGGTAGATGCCTTTGGCGGTCTCGATCTCGATGATGTCGCCTTCGTGTAGCTCGGGGAACTTGGCGAACGGCTCGCCGTGCCCGGAGCGGTGGGCAGCAATGGCGAAGTTTCCGAGCTCTCCCGGGTGGGCGTTGTCCGGATACCGTCCGGGCCCGTTCTTCAGATCTTCATCCTCGACGCCCTCGACGACGATCCGTTCCCAGTTCTCCCCGAAACGTTCGATGCGCAGGATGCCATAGGCGTCGCCGAGCTCGAGGCCGTCGTAAACCTCTTCGGCTTCGTCCTCGGTATCGATCTGCAACTCGAACTGATTGCGGAGATCGTTCTGCGCAGCCGCCGTCTGGAGCCCGGTGCCCCAGAGCGTGTACGCGACAAAGAGCAGGACGACAACGCCGGCGGTCAGCATGAGCTCCCCCAGCGCGCCAGCGATGACAGCTACGGGGCTGCGTTTCGGTGCGCGTCGGCGCCCCCGCCGTGCCTTGCGATGCATGGCATGAGCTTAACCCGGGAGACGCATCTTGATTAAACCCACTGATCGACAACGCACCGGAGAATGCGATCATTCTTGGTTCGCCTGCCGTGGCGCCGCGGCGCAAGCCGGGACAGATCGCTGAAATCGGGCGCTCGGCGTTGGAAGATCCGGAATCTTCCCGGATGGGGATGGACGATATGGCGAAATCTGCTAGCGTCCCCTGGGCGGCTAGTAGCACTATCGGCTAGCTCCATACCGGATCGATAGTCCACCCGGGGAGATAAGAACCAGTGAAAAGCACCCATCGCAGACGGTGGGCGGCGGCGGTAGCCGTGACAGGTGCCGGAGCTCTGGCACTTGGCGGTTCCGCGTTGCCCGCTGTCGCAATTGAGACGCAGCCCGCACACGTCGAGGACGACGCGAAGGAGTTCGGCTTCCTCGCCTCCCTGGTTGAGCCACTCGTCAGTGGGCCGGAGGCTCTCGATCAACTGGCTGAGTCCGCGCTCGCTTCGGTAGCGGACCGAGCCGGTCTGACGGTCGAGCGCCTGACCAGCTACCTGGAGCAGGATCTGGCGAGGGTTTCGCCCAACGGCTTCGTGACGTTCGTCGACGAGTGGGAGGTAACCGGCCACGATCACACGCTGGAACTCGACCAGGCGTCCGAGGTTCCCGGTGATCCGGTCAACGGCTCACGCCCGGACGCTTCCCACACACTCTTCATCGACTTCGACGGTCACACCATCGAGAACACGGAGTGGAACAAGGCCTACGAGGTCGACACCATCGAAATCGGCGCCTACGACGTCGACGACGATTTCAAGTACGTCGTATGGGAGCGCATCGCGCAGGACTACGCGCCGTTCGACGTCAACGTGACCATTTCCGACCCTGGTCCGGACGCGTTGTTCAAGTCCAGCGCGGACGACAACTCGTACGGGTCGCACCTGCTGGTTGTGCCGGACAGCAGCGTCCTTCCGCCGGCTTTGCAAGGCACAGGCGGCTGGGCGTTCGTCGGCGGTTTCGGCTCGGAGTACTTGAGCCCGGCTTTCGTGATGGCGGACGTCCTGCAGGACAACGCGGCGTACATCGCCGACGCCGGTAGCCACGAGGTCGGCCACAACCTGGGCCTCGACCACCACGGCATCGCCGGCGAAGAGTATTACTACGAAGACACACCGGCCGCGCCGGATGCACTCTGGGGCCCCATCATGGGCGCCGCGTACACCGTGCCGCTGAGCACCTGGTCCGACGGTGGCTACGCCGATGCCACGAACCCGGGTCAGGATGACATCGCGACCATTCTCGACCGAGACAGCGCGGACCATTTCGCCACCGGCTTGGTGGACGAGAACGGCGACCCATGGACCAGCGGAATCTGTCCCTACCTGGACGGCCGGCTGGACGAGGACTTCGACGGCACCCTTCGCCCGGAGCACGAAGTCTTCGAGCCGGACGCCCAGAACGAGTGCGCGTTCCAGCAGAGCGGGCACGACGGCGCTCCGCTGACGGTTCTCTGGGAGTACGTGGACCGGACCGACCGCGCGTCGGACCCCCACGGTGACGACCCCAGCGACGCCACCAGCCTCGATAACTCCACGGGTGAGTTCGCCGAGGACGGCGTGATCGTCAGCGACGGCGATGTCGACGTCTTCTCGGTGCTCACCGATGGCGGCGACTTCACCGCCACGGCGTCCCCGGTCGGAATCGGCGCCAACCTCGACGTCAAGCTGTCGCTGCTCGACGGTGAGGGCAACGTGCTCGACGAGGTAGAGCAGGAAACGACCGTCGACCCACTCGGTTACCCGGGCGACCCGGCGGCGCTGGGCCTGGACGCCACGATCGACGCGGAGCTCGAAGCCGGGGTCTACTACGTCCAGGTCGAAGGCCGTGGCCAAGGCGACCCTGGCGATAACACGCCGTCCGACGGCTCGGGTTACACCGACTACAGCAGCCTCGGTTTCTACGAGCTGACCGGTGCGGCCGAGCCGTTCGAGGCCGACCCCGTCGTCATCACGTCGCCGGAGGACGGTGCCGAAGTCGAGGCCGATGACCTCGAGGTCACCGGTAACGCCGAGGCCGAGGCCACGGTCACGCTGACCATCGACGGCGAGACGGTCGGTTCGGTCGACGTCGATGCCGAAGGTGCGTGGAGCACCACACTCGATGACAGCCTCCCGTACGGTGAGTCCACCATCACCGCTCAGCAGACGGTCGGCACCATCGAGGTTCCGGAGACCGACTCGGTCACCGTGACCGTGCCGCTGGAGGCTCCGGTCATCGTCAAGCCTGAGGAGGGTGACACGGCCGCGACCCCCACGCCGACGTTCAGCGGGACCGGAATCGCCGGTGCTACGGTCACGATCACCATCGAGTGCGACGGTGAACTCGTGGGCGAGACTGAGGTCGACGACGAAGGCGACTGGGCCTTCACACCGGACGAGGGCCTGCCCAACGGCGACTGCACTGTTGTCGCGGTGCAGTCCGTCGGTGACACCGTGTCGCCGAGCAGCGATGTGGTGAACTTCAGCGTCAACGTCGACGAGCCCGGTGACGAGGACGGCACCGAAGACGGGACCGAGGACGGGACCGACGATGGCACCGAGGAAGGCGACGAGGACGGCGACGACCTGCCGGACACCGGTTCGGGCAACCAGCTCGGACTTATCGCCGGCCTGGTGCTGCTGGCCGCAGGTGGCGCTCTGTACGCCCGGACTCGTCGGGCTGTTGTGTAGGTAAGGGGGCCATCAGCTCCTAGGACACAGATGCTGACCGGCTGGGGCGCGGAGACGATCGTCTCCGCGCCCCAGTTGCGTGTGGCCGGCAGGCGAACCCGGCTGTGCGCCGAACCTGCCGGAACCCGAGGCCGGTCGGTTACGTCCCATTCGTAGTAGAAGGTAATGAACTTCGATAGAGAGGCGGCCAACGTGACCGTTAACTCGGAGCGCCGCAAGCTGATCGCGGTGGTGGCCGTTGCGGCAGCCGCGGTGGTGATCGTGGCGGCCGGTGCGGCAGCCCTTGGGTGGCTAGCGGATCGGGACGATGAGACGGTTGTCACCCAGGAGCCTGGCGACGGTGAGGACAACACGGATACTGACGGCGATCCCACCGATGACGCGGGCACACAGGACGACGCCGGCACCCAAGACGACCCGGGTACGGATGAGGACGTTGCCGAGGACGACGTGACCGAGGGAATGACGCCCACGGGTGGCGATCTCCTGCCTGAGCCGATGGCTGGACAGGAAGCGATCGATGCGCTGGGTGACGACCTCGAGGCCGTGGCCGCGCTCAACAACCGCGACGTGGACGAGCTGCGGGAGCTGTTATTGCGCGATCAGACGCTGCATGTCAGCCCGAGCGGGTTCCTGTTCTACATCGATACCGCTACCCCGAACCTTCCCGACGATGACTAGCATCGGCCCGGCTCCCGCCAACTCAAATGATCATGTTTGGTAGGTTCTTACGTGCGTTACCAGGTTTACAGACCTGGTAACGCACCAATACTCCTGGTGATGTCGCCCCATCGCCTGCTCCGCCGGACGTGACGGCCTACGATGACACCGGGTGCTGGTGTCAAGAGCTGGTGCCGAAAAGCAGGCGCGCGGCAGGAGGCGATGTGGGCCCTACTGAGCGGTGCGACGTCGTGGTTGTCGGCTCCGGGCCGAACGGCCTGGCCGCCGCGGTCACGATGGCACGAGCCGGCCTGGATGTGCGGGTCTACGAGGCTCAGTCCACACTGGGCGGCGGTGCTCGTACCCTCGACCTCGGGCTCGCACCGGGCTTGGTGCACGATATCTGCTCCGCGGTACACCCGCTGGCCGCCGCTTCGCCCTTCTTCCGCGACTTCGACTTGGGTGCCAGGGGAGTACAGCTGCGGTATCCCGATGTCTCCTACGCGCAGCCGCTCGACGGCGGACGGGCCGGAATCGCCTACAGAGACCTGGAGCGCACGGCGGACGGGCTCGGGGCGGACGGTCGAGCCTGGAAGCGCCTTCTCGGCCCGCTGGTCAAGCATGTTCCCGGTGTGGTCGATGCCGCGTTGTCGGATCGCCGCAGCCTTCCCAAAGACCCGCTCTCGGCGGCTCAGCTGGGGCTGGCGGTGCTCGAACAAGGCACGCGGGTGTGGAACCGGCGCTGGACCGAAGACGAAGCGCCGGCGTTGCTCACCGGGGTCGGCACCCACGCCATCGGGCCGCAGCCGAGTCTCCCGGTGGCCGGCACCGCGGTCATGCTGGCAGCGCTGGCCCATTCACCTGGCTGGGCACTGCCCGTCGGCGGAAGCCAGTCGATCATCGACGCGATGGTAGATGATCTCAAGGCGCACGGCGCGCTCATCACCACCGGCGTCCACGTCACCGCACTGGACCAGCTGCCGCGCGCCCAGGCGTATCTCTTCGATACGACGCCGGACAACCTCCTTGAGGTGATGGGCGACCGGCTACCGCCCCGGTACCGCCGTGCGATGGCCCGGTATCGCTATGGCGACGCCGTCGCGAAGGTCGACTTCGTGCTCTCGGGACCGGTGCCGTGGCAGCATCCGGAGGTTGGCGCCGCCAGCACCGTGCACGTGGGAGGCACGCGTGCGGAGATGGCGTTCGCGGAGGCTGAGATCGCGTCCGGGAAACACGCGGAGCGCCCGCTGGTGCTTGTCTCCGACCCGACGCTGACCGACCCCGGCCGGGAGGCCGAGGGCTTGCGTCCCCTATGGACCTACACACACGTGCCGTCCGGATCCACGGTCGACGTCGGCGACACCGTTCAGGCGCAGATCGAGCGGTTCGCGCCGGGTTTCGGCGATGTCGTGGTCGCCCGCCGGACCATCCCCGCGGCTCAGATGCCGCACCACAATGCCAACTACATCGGTGGTGACTTCGCGGCGGGCGCACTCACCACCTGGCAGCTCCTGGCCCGGCCGGCGCTGAAATGGGATCCGTGGGCCACACCCGTTCCGGGCGTCTATCTGTGTTCGTCGGCCACCCCGCCCGCGCCGGGCGTGCACGGCATGTGTGGTTGGCACGCGGCGCGCCGGGCCCTGCGGTCGAGGTTCGGCATCCGGCGCACGCCGGACCTCTCCCCGTAACCCGTTGCGTCCTGCGGACCGAGCGCTCAAGGGCTCGACCCGCAGGACGCAACAAACTCACCCGGGCGGTCAGGTGTCTTCCGAGATGGGGGACGGGTCGTCGCCCAGGAACGGCACCAACCGAGAGAGCGCCACGTGCGCCGCCGACACCTTCCGCTCGAGTTCAGCGCTCTCGGGATTCTCGGGGTCGACCAACTCGCCAGTACCGATCACGACGTGAATGCCGGCACGGTCGCCAAGGGCGCCGGAGGCGCCAGGTCCAACGAGCCCATCGAGGTCATCTTGTCCAGCGACGTCGCTACCCCAGCTGAAGAGGTGGCAGCCCCCGATCCGTTCGTGGCAGAACGGCTCGTACATCCGGGCGACCTGCCAGACCATGACATCTACTTCGATGCCGTCCTCGGTTGCGTACCGGGCCGCGATGGTCCCCGTCTGCCATTGCTCGTCGACATCGGCGACCGCACCCGTCTCGGGGTCGTAGGTCCCTTCGACAGACGCTTCGTCACTGGGTGCGACCGGTGTCAGCGGGCCGAGGTCCAGCCGCTCTTCCAGCGTGGCCTGCATCTCCGGCCACGCGGCAAGCGCCTCCGACAAATCAATACCGCTCGTCAGGTCGGCCGGATCGTGCCGTTCGCCGACCGCCCACGCCGCGGCGGCGATGGCGTCGGTCTCCTCCGTGCTCAGGTTCCACTCAACCGGTCCCAGAGCTGTGCCGTCTTCCGCAATGTCGGAGGACGTCTGGTCCAGCGAAACGGTTGCCGCCGCGGACTGGTCCTCCAAGACCGTCAACCGCTGTACCGGCCCATCAGATTCCGACATCAGCCGCCAGCGGCCGGCATGGTCATGGCCTTCATCGCAGGTGTGCGCATTGCTCCAAAAGATTGAGTCGGCCGGAGCGTCGCTACAAGGTCGGAAGTCCTCGAGATCGGGACGGCCGTTCCCGACGGAGATCGTCAGCGTGAACCATCGCTCGTGGCGTTCAAGGGACAGATAGATTCCGTTCGCTCCGAACCCGGAATCGTAGACGTATGAGTCGTCCACGAGCTCGACGTCGTCTGGCAGCTCAGTTTCGACAGCCGCCCAGATCTCTCGCAGCAGTGGACTCTCCGCGACCTCGGGACTCAGCGGGGCACCGCCTGGCGAAGTGGCCGCCGGCTGGACCGAATCGGGGCTGCCGTCGCGTTCGTCGTCGATCAACGACAGCGGCGACGCCGGCACCACCAACGCGGCCGCCACCAGCGCTGCGGCCCCGGCACCCGCTCCGCCGACTCGTCGCCGCATGCGGCGCCCGCGCAGCGCCCGGCCACGGGCGACGTCGTCGTCGACCAGTCCGGTGTTGGTCGGTTCGTCGGTCAGCGCGTCCTCGAACATGGCGCGCAACCTCTCCTGGTTCATAGCTGCTCCTTCATTTCGGCCAGCGTGGTGGCGCCGAGCAGGTCGCGGAGCCGGTCGAGGCCCCGAGCCGTCTGGCTCTTGACCGTGCCCGTCCGGCAATTGAGGAGATCCGCGACTTGTTCGACAGAGAGGTCTTCCCAGAACCGCAGCACGAGGACAGCTCGCTGCCGTGGTGGCACGTCAGCGAGGGCGTCGAGCAGTTGCCGTCGCATACCCGGGTCGCCCTGATCAGCAGGATCGCCTGATCCGCCGGAGCCGTTCAGGGCGGCGGTCGAGGCATCGTGACGAGTGGTGTCCGTGGTGTGTTCTCTACGCCACGGGCGCCGCCGACTGTCGATGTACGTGTTGAGGAGCGCCTTGCGCGCGTAGGCGTCGACCTCATCACGGCGTTGCACCCGCCGCCAGGCTACGTACAGCTTGGCGAGTGTGTCCTGGACCAGATCCTCGGCCAGGTGCCATTCCCCGCACAGCAGGTAGGCGGTGCGCAGCAGAGATCGGCGCCGGGCGACGACGAACTCCCGGTACGACGCCTCGTCGATCTTCAGCACGTCCGCCTCCGTGGGTGGTGAGTTGACTCTCTCACCCGGTGCACGGAAGACGGGGCCGATCGCGTTGCACGACGATGGGCTGCGTCCCGCAGGCCGGGAATTCCCTAGGCCGGCGCGGGACGGAAGCGGCGCGGCAGGAGCTTCTCGGTCGGGAAGAACGCCAGCCAGCAGACCACCGTCGGCAGGAAGTGAATGCCCAGCGTGATGAAGGTGATCGCGTGAAAGCCGAGGAAGAACGCCGCGGCGAGGTATAGCGCCTTGCCACGCAGGAAGAGCACCACCGGGGAGAGGTACTCGGCGATCAGCATGATCCATTGAGAGAGCCGCAGTATCCATGGGTAGTCCAGCGACCACCTGGCCAGAGCGCTCCCGCGACGGATGAATGCCCACGTGAGCACGGCGCTGCTGCCCCAGGCGAACGGTGCGCCGTTGCGGACCCACTTGGCCAGCGCCGCGCCGAAGTAGGTGGCGATCACCGCGATCTGGATGCACCGGAACGCCCAGCCACCCCCGGGTGTGGTGCCCCGGTCGGTGATACGGGCCCGGCCGATAGTCGGCAGGACGAAGGCGGCGATGATCAGCGCGAGGTGGTCGTGGTCGACCTTGCCGAACGACATGCTGAGGATCAGCCACTGGAAGTAGCAGAGTGCGACCGTCCATCCGGCCAGCCTGGGCAACCTGCCCGTGGCCGCTATGAGACAGCCCACGATGATGACGATCTGCAATGTCTGAGCCAATGCCACCGAAGGCTCGGGCAGCGGAAGCGCGCGACCGATCCACAGCGGCTGGTACAGCTCCGGTGCGTATCCGTGCGGAATGACGTCATTGCGGAGATACAAGATGTCGTAGATCAGGAAGAGGTAGATGACCGCTCGCATTATCCCGACTCGGGATCGCGGGATCTCCGGTAGCCACCAGCCGACGATGCGTGAGCCGAGGCGTCGCGCTCGAGTCGGCCGAGCAGGACCCGGCTCCCCACCACTGCCGGGCGCCCGATCGAGGCCGGGGCCGTCGCTGCCCGAGCCGGCGCCGGACGCGCCGGTGGCTGGAGCGGCTGTCGTGGTGGTCTCGGGTCCCGAGCCGGCCAGCAGCGTCTCGGCGCTGGAGACGGCCCCGGAGCGAGGCTGACTTCCTCGGCCGATCATCGGATGACCTCCCACTCTGCGAGCAGTACGGTCTCCGGGTCTCCGACGACATAGCCGTCGTGCAGCTGGTAGACGTCCCGCATCAGATACATGTACGTGTATTGGTCGCGGTCCGGATGGATCTGCCGGAAAGCATCCGCAATGACCTGCATCAACGAGGGGTCCTCGATGAAGCGGCCCAACTGGCCCTCGACCTCGGCCCGGCCGATTCCGGTGCCGGTCGCGTTCAGCGGAACGCGGACGAGTTCGCCCCCCGCCTCCGTCTCGGCCTCGATATATGTCGATCTGGTCTGGCCGTTGAGGTTATGGGCGGTGGCGTACTGTGCCATCGAGCCGAAGGGGAAGTAGTCGTCTGAATCTCGAAGTGTCCCGTGCAGCAGCGCCACCATGCCCAGGCCGGCCAGCGCGATCCGCCAGCCTTTGGCCCAGCGCGGGAGCGTCTTTCGCTCCGGGGGCGCCGCAGTCATCTCGCCGTTCGTCACGTCCTAGAGACTACGCATCGTGGGGGTGGAGTCGTCTACGTCATGGCGGACTTCCGGATCATCCGATAGCGCTAGGTGCTCGGCAGTGGATCCTCCCGTGCATGGATGACGGCTCAACCGATGTGTGCCGGGGCGGAGGTGACAGGGCGAGCCCTCCTCGCGGCTTGCACTCACGGTGGGAGAGTGCTAAAACAGCGTTAGCACTCTTAAGGTAGGAGTGACAGGAAGCCGGGTCGGCGAGGCCTCGGAAAACCGGCGAAGGGTGCCGGGTATTCCTTGGCCGTCCGTCGCGGGCGTCGTACCGGGCCATCCACCCGCAACCGGGAGGACCAACCCCAATGCCAAAGATGATTGCCTTCGACGAGGAGGCACGGCGTGGCCTAGAGCGCGGCATGAATTCGCTTGCCGACGCCGTTAAGGTCACCCTCGGCCCGAAGGGCCGCAACGTCGTGCTCGAGAAGAAGTGGGGCGCGCCGACCATCACCAATGACGGTGTGTCCATCGCGAAGGAGATCGAGCTCGAAGACCCGTGGGAGAAGATCGGGGCCGAGCTCGTCAAAGAGGTCGCGAAGAAGACTGACGACGTCGCCGGTGACGGCACCACCACTGCCACGGTGCTCGCCCAGGCGCTCGTCCGCGAGGGTCTGCGCAACGTCGCAGCCAGCGCGAACCCGATCGCGCTGAAGCGCGGCATCGAGCAGGCCGTCGAAGCCGTGTCCGAGCAGCTGCTTGCGTCGGCCAAGCCGGTCGAGACCAAGGAGCAGATCGCGGCCACCGCGTCCATCTCCGCGGGCGACCCCCAGATCGGTGAGCTGATCGCCGAGGCCATGGACAAGGTCGGCAAGGAAGGTGTCATCACCGTAGAGGAGAGCAACACCTTCGGGCTCGAGCTCGAGCTCACCGAAGGTATGCGCTTCGACAAGGGCTACACCTCGGGCTACTTCGTGACCGACGCCGACCGCCAGGAGGCCGTCCTCGAGGACGCGTACATCCTGCTGGTCGAGTCCAAGATCTCGAATGTCAAGGATCTGCTCCCGCTGCTCGAGAAGGTCATGCAGAGCAACAAGCCGCTGCTGATCATCTCCGAGGATGTCGAGGGCGAGGCCCTGGCCACGCTGGTCGTCAACAAGATCCGCGGCACGTTCAAGTCGGTTGCCGTCAAGGCTCCTGGCTTCGGTGACCGCCGGAAGGCCATGCTGCAGGACATCGCGATCCTGACCGGTGGTCAGGTCATCAGCGAGACGGTCGGCCTCAAGCTCGAGAACGCTACGGTTGACCTGCTGGGCCAGGCGCGCAAGGTGGTCGTCACCAAGGACGAGACCACGATTGTCGAGGGCGCCGGCGACGCCGACCAGATCGCGGGTCGCGTCAGCCAGATCCGGGCCGAGATCGAGAACTCCGACAGCGACTACGACCGCGAGAAGCTGCAGGAGCGGCTTGCCAAGCTCGCCGGCGGCGTTGCCGTCATCAAGGCGGGCGCGGCCACCGAGGTCGAGCTCAAGGAGCGCAAGCACCGCATCGAGGACGCCGTTCGCAACGCGAAGGCCGCCGTCGAGGAGGGCATCGTCGCCGGTGGTGGCGTGGCTCTGCTCCAGGCAGCGGTCAAGGCGTTCGAGAAGCTGGAGCTCGAGGGCGACGAGGCCACTGGTGCCAACATCGTCAAGCTGGCCGTCGAGGCCCCGCTGAAGCAGATCGCCATCAACGCCGGCCTCGAAGGCGGCGTCGTGGTGGAGAAGGTCAAGGGCCTGCAGGACGGCCACGGCCTCAACGCCGCCACGGGCGAGTACGAGGACCTGCTGGCCGCGGGCGTTCCCGACCCGGCCAAGGTGACGCGCTCGGCGCTGCAGAACGCTGCTTCGATCG
Organism: Phytoactinopolyspora mesophila; assembly: GCF_010122465.1. Classification (NCBI taxonomy): domain Bacteria; kingdom Bacillati; phylum Actinomycetota; class Actinomycetes; order Jiangellales; family Jiangellaceae; genus Phytoactinopolyspora; species Phytoactinopolyspora mesophila. The sequence goes on from NZ_WLZY01000004.1 coordinate 358,915, forward strand.
CGGCTCTGTTCCTCACCACCGAGGCCGTCGTGGCCGACAAGCCGGAGAAGAACCCGGCCCCGGCCGGCGGCGACCCGACCGGTGGCATGGGCGGCATGGACTTCTGAGTCCCGTCCGCTTCAACACCGAACAACGATGGTGCCCCGGCCTACTGGCCGGGGCATCGCCTTCTTTTCGTCTCCCTTGCCCGTTGATCATGGGCATGTGACACCCGTTCGGCATCTGAAAGGCTGCTTTAGGCCATGATCAACACGAAGGGGTGGAGCTGCTTTGGGGCGCTAGCGGTTGGTCGTGGGTGGGCAGGCGCGGGACAGGAGATCAGCGGCCCGTCCCGCGGCCTCTGAAACGACCCGCTCGATCGTCTCCGGGTCGAGTTCGATCACAGCAGTCCCGATGGCACCGCTTCCGGCTCCCGTCGCTTCCGTCGCTCCGACCTCCTCGGTCCGTCGCGCCGGAGCCGGGCCGGCGTTGCGTTCCTGAAGCTCGTCCAGGAGCGCGTGCTCGCCTCGGCCCCGCATCAGCAGGAGCAGGAAAGGGTCGGTATCGAGTAGCCACGACGCCTGGTAACACAACGCCGCGGCATGCGTGCAGGGATGCCCCCACTCATCGCAAGTGCACTGGGGCTCCAGATCGCCGATCCCGGGCAGTAGCCGGACTCCGGCGTCGTCCGCGGTCTCCACCAAGTCGTCGGGCACGTCGCGTTCGAGTAGGGCCGCTACGTGGCCGGCCTTGGCGGCGATGTGCTCGAGCAGCCGATCCCAGTCGGGTGCGGCGAGTTCTTCCAGGAAGACCATCGTCTCGTGCGGGGTGTAGTCGTCGCCGTAGACGGTGGCGGAGATCCGCCCCGGACTCACGGTGATGGTCCCCACATGGCCGCCGTGAGCGTAGGTCCGCCCGCGGCGCAGTTGGTCCGAGTCGAGTGACGTGTCTTCCAGAGCGTCGATCCAGGCATTTCCCCACCACGTCTGTGCCCGCCGGGTACGACGCTTGCGGGCCGGAAACGCCGGAAAGCCCTTGGCCAACTCACTCATGACCGCTGCACCCCCAAGTCTGCTGTGTTGATCATGGGCGGATGTCGCCTCAAACGGTTCGAAAACTGGAATCTGCCCATGATCAACCCGATTCGGGGCGGAGTTCGACGAGCTCGGCCAGCTCTGCGTCGGACAGTTCGCTCAGCGCTGCCTCGCCGGCGCCGAGAACGGAGTCGGCGAGACCACGTTTGGCTGCCAGCATGGCGGCGATCCGGTCCTCTACCGTGCCCTCGGCGATCAGCCGGTGTACCTGGACCGGCCGCGTCTGCCCGATCCGGTAGGCACGGTCGGTGGCCTGTTCCTCAACAGCCGGATTCCACCATCGGTCGTAGTGGATGACGTGGCCCGCGCGGGTGAGGTTCAGCCCGGTCCCGGCTGCCTTCAGGGAGAGCACGAAGATCGGTGCCTGGGCGGGCGCGCTCTCCTGGAACCGGCGAACCATGGCTTCACGCTGGTCAACGGGCGTCCCTCCGTGCAGCACCTGGATAGGCATGCCGCGGGTGGTGAAGTGTTCCTCGATCAGTTTGGCCATGCTCACGTACTGGGTGAACACCAGAACGGCGTCTTCTTCTGCTGTGATGGTGCTGACGAGATCGTCCAGCAAGTCGAGCTTGCCGGAGCGGCCAGCGGCGCCCAGCGGCTCCTTCAGATATTGCGCCGGATGGTTGCAGACCTGTTTCAGCGCCGTGAGCAGCGACAAGACGAGGCCCCGCCGGGCGATTCCGCTGCTGTTCTTGATCTTGGCCAGGGTTTCGCGAACGGTTGCCTCATAGAGAGCGGCTTGCTCCGCGGTGAGCGTTACCGGACGGTCCGTCACTGTCTTGGGTGGCAGTTCCGGCGCGATGCCCGGATCTGTCTTGCGCCGGCGCAGCATGAAAGGCGCGATCAGCCGGCTCAGCCGCTGCGCGGCAGCGGTGGCCGCCGGCTCTTTGCCGGATTCGATGGGCTCGGCCCAACGCCTGCGAAACGCTCCCAGCGAGCCGAGGAACCCCGGCGTGGCCCAGTCCATGATGGCCCACAACTCGGAGAGATTGTTCTCCACCGGGGTCCCGGTCAGGGCCACCCGTGCGCCGGCCGGGATCTCGCGCAGCGCTCTGGCAGTCTTGGAATCGGCATTCTTGACGTGCTGGGCTTCGTCGGCGACAACCAGTTGCCACGGCGTCGTGGTAAGTCCTCGGGCGGTGTAGCCGGTATCGAGTCGCATGGTGCCGTACGTCGTGAGGACGAAGCCGCCGTCGGTCTCGCCGAGAATCGCGGCCAGCTCACGCCCGGAGCCGTGATGGCGAAGCACCGGAGTGCCCGGCGCGAACCGGTTGATCTCGCGCTCCCAGTTGCCCAGCAACGAGGCCGGGCAGACGACGAGCGTCCGGCCGGCCGTGGCCGGGTCGGTCTGCCGATGAAGATGCAGCGCGATCACGGTGATCGTCTTGCCTAGGCCCATGTCGTCGGCCAGGCAAGCGCCCAGCCCCAATGACGTCATCCGATGCAACCAGCGTAGGCCGCGCAGCTGATAGTCGCGCAGAGTGGCCGCCAGCGCGGATGGAGCCTCGAGCGGCTCTGCGCCGGACTCCGGTTCGGCGATCCGCTGACGGAGTTGCTCGAGCCATCCGGTGGGCGCGACCGGGACTTGTTCACCGTCGATCTCGGCGGTCCCGGTCAGCGCCGCGCCCAGCGCCTCGAAAGCGCCGAGTGCTTTGGGGTCGGTGTCCTCAGCTTTGCGGGCGAGCCTCGGGTCGACCAGCACCCACTGACCACGCAGCCGCACGAACGGGCGGCGAGCCTCGGCCAGGGTGTCCAGCTCGGCCTGGGTGAGTTCACTGCCGCCGAGCTCGATACGCCAGCTCATGTGCAGGAGCTCGGTGCTGTCGAACGACGACGGACCGGCTTCGTCACCAGTTCTCCGCCGCAGCCGGGACAACGGGCCGGACGTCGGAATGATCGCCGTCGCGGTCAGACCGTTGGCCAGCTCCGGCGGCCATTGCACGCCGGTGCCGGTGCTGGCCAGCCGTTGCGCGCCGCCGCTGAGAAGGTCCGCCAGCTCGTCGTCGTCAAGCAAGATCCGGTCCGGGACCTTGCTCCGAAGCAATCGGTCCAACGGTTGCCAGGCACCGGCGGCCCGGCGCACCGCGAGCATGGCGCCGGCCCGGGCGCCCGGCCCGAACTGTTCGGGCCGCTCCCACAGCTCCGCGGCGTCGGCGGTGGCCGACGGCTCGGACAGGCTGTGCACCTGGACGGTGACCTGGAAGCGCTCGTCGCTTGTGTCGTCGGCGAGTCCTGCGACGCCGTCTATGAGCTCCACTCGCAGTGAGATCCGGACGCCGGCGTCCATGTCCGGATTGGCCAGATAGTCTGCGACAGCGTCGAGGTATGCGCGGACATGGCCGAGCTCTGGTGGTGCGGTTGTCTCCAGATCGCGGATCATGGACTCTGCGGTGTCGTCGAGCTCTCCTAGGCTCCAGACGATGCCGTCGTCCGTTGCGTGCGGCTCGATCCGGTGGTCGGCGACCAGCCGCAACGCGACGAAGGTGGCAGCCCGCCAGAATTCGACCGTGGGGTGAGCGGGCAATTCTCCGGACCAGCACAGCGCCGGTACGGCTTCGGCCAGGGGCAGCTCGACGAGAGTTTCGGCACTATCCGGCGGGTGGAACGACAGATGGCCGCTACGGGCCGGCACCCGGGGATTGAACACTGCGGTACATCGACGGAGTTCTGCTTCCACCCACAACCTCTTCAACGCTCGTGTGCGCGGACCCTTTTCGATGATCATGAATGCCTGGCGACCGTATAGGTCTAGAAGTGTTCATGATCACCGGGGAAGGCGAGTTGTCCGCGCGGTCTTCAGGGGCAGAAGGTCATAAGGCGCGGCGTACGCGGATGTATTCCCCACATGGCGAAAAAGACATCACAGACCTCCCAGCGGGGCCACTACGAGCCCCCCTTTCTCACAGACCCACTGCGGATCCGGACCGAGCTCCGGTTCGACGCGGAGCTCGTGCACAGCAGTTTCGTCACATGCCGTGCACCGAGGCCAGCGTCCGAATCCATTGTCGAGGAGCTGCTCCTGGACGTCCTGGGCGACCTGCCCGGCAACGTAGTCGGCACCGTCCGGCCATTGTTCCACCCACCAGCGGCGTTCGGCGATGACCGCGTCGAGGATATCCACCGCTGCCGGTGAGTCGGCTCCGCGCGCGTTGAGGTCCCGGAGCACAACTGCTCGAGCGGCGAACATGGCGTCGTCGTCGATGGTCACCATCTGATGGTGCCAGGAGAAGGACGGACCTGAAAACCGGCGCTGGTGATCTCCAGCAGCCGGGCTGAAGATGGCACACTATCCTCTGTGCAGCCCCTCCTCGAAGTCATCGCACTTGGACCCGCCGACGCAGCCGGGGCGGTTGAGGGTGGCGCCGACCGCCTTGAGGTAGTGGCCGACATGGCCGCAGACGGCCTTACGCCGGCCGTCGAGACGGTGCGCGATCTCAAACGCGAATGCGACCTGCCACTGCGGGTCATGCTGCGAGCCAACGACGGTTTCGCCACCAGCGGGTCGGAGCTCTCGCGTCTGATGGGCGCTGCGCATCAGCTCTACGCCGCGGGCGCGGACGGCTTCGTTCTCGGGTTTCTCGGACCGTCCGTACAGATCGACGTCGACGCGACCATGACTCTGGTCGAGGAGCTCAGTGGCGCCCCGTGGACCTTTCACCGGGCCATTGACCACGCGCTCGATCACGATGAGGCCTGGCGGACGCTGCTGGATCTGCCCGGCCTGGACACCGTCCTCACGGCGGGGTCGGCGCGAGGCGTGGGCACCGGGCTGGACGACCTATGCCGCCGGGCGGCGGACTCGCCCGCGGTGGCGGCGCTGATGATGGCTGGCGGCGGTCTGGCCGCAGATCATGTGCCCTGGTTGGCCAGAGCCGGCGTGCGCAAGTTTCACATCGGCAGCGCCGCTCGGCCCGGACGGTCGTGGAAGACGTATATCGACGCCAGCTTGGTGCGTTCGTGGCGGACCCTGGTCGACGACTCCGTGGCCTCAGCCCTGTGATCCTGATCGATCCGCCGATCTGGCCCGGCCACGGCCAGCGTTGGGCACATCTGATCTCGGACGAGTCATACGAAGAGTTGCATGCCTTCGCCGCTGAACTCGGGTTGTCCGCCCGGGCCTTCGACGGCGATCATTACGACGTTCCCGAGTCGATGTATGCGTCGGTGGTGGCGGCGGGAGCCGTCCCGGTGAGTGGCCGTGAGCTGGTCGCCCGGCTGAACGCGGCGGGCCTGCGGCGGCGCAAGAGAAGCCACGGAGCTGGGTGAGCCCGGGCGCGGCTGCGTGTCATCAGGCGACGGCGGGGTAAATGTAGAGACGCGGGATATTTGTAAAGATTCTCGAGGCGATTCCCGAAAAGGATGCACCCCCGGACCCGGCAGACTGGATCTCCATGGCATCTCGAGGTCGGTTGGGCGAGGCCATCGCCCGTGTAGACGAGCTCGCCGAGGCCACGCCGGCGGAGCGTAACCGGGCTGTGGATTTCCTTCGGGTGGCCGCGATCTGCGTCGTGGTTGTCTGGCACTGGGCGCTTTCGGTGAACCATCGCCGGGACGGCACCTTGGTGAACCCGAATCCTGTCGAAGACGTGCCCGGTGGCTGGTTGCTGACCTGGTTCTTGCAGGTCATGCCGCTGTTCTTCATCATCGGTGGTTACGCGAACCTGACCGGCTGGGATTCTGTGCGGCGCGCCGGGCAGGGGGCCGTGGCGTTCCTGCAACGCAGGCTGAGCCGGTTGCTGCTTCCTGCGTTGGTCTTCGCCGTCGTCTGGGTCGCGATCGATGCCGTCAGCAGGGCGACGATCGAGGGCTATGAGGGCGCGCTCACGGTGATGCCGCTTCTCTTCACGCCGCTGTGGTTCCTCGGCGCCTATCTGTGGGTCACCCTCCTGGTGCCGATCACCGCCACCCTGCATCGCCGGTTCGGAGTGCTCGCAACGGTGGTGCTGGGCCTCGTCGTGGCCGGAGCCGATCTGGGGCGTTTCGCTGCCGATCAGGAATGGCTCGGCGGGCTCAATACCGCCCTGGTCTGGGTCTTTGCCCACCAGCTCGGGTACTTGTGGCGAGATGGCGTGCTGGAGCCGGTGTGGCGGCGCTGGGCGTTCGCCTTCGGTGGTCTGGCAGTGCTAGCCGCTGCCACCACACTCGATGTCTATCCGCGCTCTATGGTCTCGATCCCCGGTGAGGACATCAGCCACATGCTTCCAACCACCGCGGTGATCGCAGCCCTGGCGGTCTCACAGGTGGGGTTCGTGACTCTGCTCGCGCCGGCCTTGTCCAGGTGGATGGAGCGGAAACGGCCGTGGCGCCTGGTCATTGCGCTGGGCAGCGTCCTGCTCACCGTTTTCCTCTGGCACATGACAGCGTTCCTGCTCGTGTTCCTCGCTGTAGAGGGACTCGGATTCACGCCGGGTTCCGAACCCACAGCCGAGTGGTGGGCGTTGCGGCCGTTCTGGATCGTGGCGCCGGCCCTTGTCCTCGTCGTGCTGGTGGCGATCTTCGCGCCGGTCGAGCAGAAGGTCCGCCGGGCGCTGGCCCTCAATTGAGGCTCTTGTGGCACGTGCGTGGGTGGGGTTCGTGAAGGGGTTACTGCGGTGTTCTTGCGGAATTGGCGCGTCGGCCGCGCGGCTGGCTGACTTTTCGCACGACGATCTTCACGACCATTGCCCCACGCCTGGCGGCAGGGCTGTGGCTGGTGCCACCGGTTGCGAAGATCGCCGTGTGCTGCCGCGCGGTGGATCGGCATTCGCGCGCGGGTCGTGAAGATCGTCGTGTGAACATGGGCCGCCCGCCGGGCCAGTACGGGCGTCGTGAAGATCGTCGTGCCAAGAAACGCCGCCGGAGGCCGTCAGGAGTCACACGAGCGGGCACACACCGGTCGTGAAGATCGTCGTGTGAACCACGACGGGCCGCCGCCAGCTTCGGCAGTCGAGCCAAGCACTGACGCCGCCCCGCCGCCCGAGGGGTCGGGACGCAGGCGCGCCACAGCACGCCACCGGCCTGCTGACACACAACGCGGCATGCGCCACCACCCACGGACAAGCAGGAAGCGCCTCAATTGATCATGGAGAAGTGCGGAGGTGTGTCAGTTCCACGGCGAGGTTGCGCCTGGCAGCGTCGTCCCAGAGCGCCTGACCGGTCGGGGTGCGAAACAGCCGCTGGCGGTTCAGCAGGGTCTCCACCACGATGAGGCGTCCGTTGCGGAAAGCAGCATCGGAGACGTGAGAGTAGTCGCGGCGCACGGCCTCGGCGTATTGCTGATAAGCGGCCTGAGTGCTGCCGAGTACCGAGAGATCGGCATCGCAGAGCGTTGCGCCGTCGACATCGCCGGGCTCGGGGTCATGGTGGACCGTGAGCAGGACGAGCCGCGCGACATCTTCCACCTGTCCGCCGGGGTAACCCAGCTCGGCAAGGGCCTCGGCGGCCAGGGCGGCGCTGGCTCGTTCGTCCTCGCCGGGTCGGCCGTCGTAAACGGCGTCGTGAAACCAGGCAGCCAGACGGACGCTGACCGGCGATTTCATCTCGGCGGCCAGTAGATCTAGCGCATCGAGCACAGCCCGCAGGTGAGCCAGGGAATGGTAATGGCGATGCGGCTCGGACCAGCGGGCCAGCAAGTCGTTGCCGCGGCGGACGGACGACGCAGAGCTGCCCACCAGGGCTGTCCAGCGTTCTTGCAGATCCCGCACGTCCCTATTGTCGTGACATGGCTAACGATTCGCGAATTGCGAATGCAAACAACTATGTGGTCGGGCCATACTCGGGTCCTATGAGTGACCTTCAGGACGACACCTACGAGCGGCCGGCGTTCTCGGATGCGCTGGTTACCGTGACCCGGCGGGGCAAACTCATGCCGGCACGACGCGGCGGTGTTCTCGAGCTCGAGACGGATGAGGAACGGGTCGAGTTGCTCGGCCCGTTCGCGAGTTCAGCACGCGTCGGGGACGAGGTCGAGGTGGTGGGCATCCCGGCCCCCGAGCCGCATGATCGACCGAGTGAGCCAGGCATGCTGGTCCGGGAGGTCCGCGTTCTGTGACGCACGCGTCACATCATGTGCCCGCACAGGCGGTTCGGGCGCCGTGCGGCCACCGTCACTCTGAGACGTCAGCCGCATCCTTCGATGTGGGTCTATGAACGGTGAACCTACGGGGTGCTGACGAAGATGTGCCCGGCGTCGCCCAGCGCCAACTCGACCAGCTCCGAGCCGCGCAGCTGGACACCGGCGTCGGTGGTCTGAGCCTGGATGGTCTTGCCCGGCGTCAGATCCGCACGGCGCAACGTGGCCAGCAGTTTCTCATCGACCTGGAGTGGTTCGCCGATGTGGCGGATGGTGACGTCCACGCCGCTGGTGGTGCTCGCGTGGCGAAGTGTGGAGACCCCGGCCCGGAAATCCTCTACCTCGACATTGCTATCGAGCTCTTGGAGACCCGGGATGGGGTTGCCGTAGGGATCGGTGGACGGCTCGTGGAGGAGGTCAACCAGCCGTCGCTCGACCGCTTCGGAGACGACGTGCTCCCACCGGCAAGCCTCGTTGTGGACGAGTTCCCAGTCGAGGCCGATGACGTCAACCAGCAGGCGTTCGACGAGCCGATGCTTGCGCATCACGCGGGTGGCGAGGGCGCGGCCCTTCTCGGTGAGCTCGAGGTGCCGGTCTTCGTCGACGTGAAGTAGCCCGTCGCGTTCCATCCGGGCGACGGTCTGGCTGACTGTCGGCCCGGATTGGTGTAGCCGTTCGGCTATGCGCGCGCGCAAGGGCACGATGCCTTCCTCCTCAAGCTCAAAGATCGTCTTGAGGTACATCTCAGTGGTGTCGATCAGGTCGCTCACCGGACCGCTCTCCTCGCTCGTGCCAACTCCCGACTCAACCTTATCTCCTCGCGGGGACAGCGCCCGCGCCTTTCTCAGCCTGGCCCGTCCTGAAGCAGGTGCTCACCGGGTCCACGAGCCCCGCGACATGACGCGCTGCACGGCATAGTCCTCGTCCAGGACAACGAGGTCGGCATAGTACCCCTCGCTCAGGGCGCCGACGCGGTCATCGAGCCCGAGCAGCCGCGCGGGGTTGGCCGCCGTCGCCTGGACTGCCTCGGAGACGGAGAACCCGGCCCGCGTGACAGCGAACTGGAACGCAGCGCCCATGGTCAGCGTGCTACCGGCGATAGAGTCACCGTCGACCAGACGCGCCACACCTGCCTCGACTCGAACGGCGAGACCACCCAGCACATACTCTCCGTCGCCGACGTCCGTGGCAGACATCGCGTCGGTGACCAGTGCGATCCGCTCCGCCCCTGCCGACCGGCGCACGTGCGAGGCGACCGCGTCGTGTAGATGCGCTCCATCGAGGATCAGCTCCACGGTCACGCGGTCGTCTTCGAGCAACGCGATGATCGGCCCAGGCTCGCGGTGATGCACCGGCGCCATCGCATTGAACAGGTGGGTGGCGACGCTGGCTCCCGCCTCGATCGCGGCGCGTACGAGGTCGTACGACGCATCGGTATGACCGATGGCTGCGATCGCGCCCGCATCGATCACCGACCGGATGGCGTCCATGCCATGTTCCAGCTCGGGTGCGAGCGTGACCATGCGGATGCGACCGCGCCCGGCATCGAGCAACCGGGTGACCGTCGACGGGTCCGGCGCGGCCAGGGCATGGGGGTCGTGCGCGCCGCGGCGCTGTGGTGAGATCCACGGACCTTCCAGGTGAATCCCCGCGACCAGGCCGTCGTCGACGAGCTCCGAGAGCCGTCGGACGTCGCGCTCGAGCTCGTCCGGAAAACCCGTGACCAGGCTCGCCATGAGCGTGGTGGTGCCATGCCGGCGGTGGGTCTCGGCGAATGTGTGTACCTGCTCCGGGTCGGCACCGACGACCGTGGCTCCGCCGCCGCCATGACTGTGAATGTCCACGAAGCCGGGCACGATCCAGCCACCGACGGTGTGGTCCGGCGGGCTCGGCGGAGTGCCGCTTCCCACGGCCGCGATCCGAGCGCCGTCGATCTTGATCCAGCCGTCTTGCACGACCTTGTGAGGGGTTACCAGTGTTCCGCCGGCTATCACTGTCATGGCATGACCGTAGCCGGTACTGTCTCGGCCATGACGCTCACCATCGGCCGCCGCTTCCGCGGCCCCTCGACCTCAGGTAATGGCGGTTACGTAGCGTCGCTGGTTGCCGCTGGTCTAGGTGTCGATGTCGCCACCGTCACGCTCCGGATCCCACCGCCTCTTGACGTCGAGTTGCGCGTGCTCGACGGCCCAGAGGGACTCCTCCTGGTCGACGGGGACACCACGGTGGCTGAGGGGGTGCCGGCGGCGGAGGCCGAGCTCGAAGCGGTCGCACCGGTGCCGGCCGACGACGCACGAGAGGCGTCAGCCAGCTACCCCGGACTCCAACGGCACCCCTTTCCTGAGTGCTTCGTCTGCGGAACAGAACGGGCGCCGGGAGATGGCATGCGGCTGTTTCCAGGGCGCCTCGGCGACGGCCGGACCGCCTGCGTCTGGACCGTCGAGCCGGATGTCGCCAAGGACCCCCGGTTCGTATGGGCGGCGCTGGACTGCCCGGGCGGCTGGAGCGCACCGATCGAGGGCCGTCCGATGGTGCTGGGCCGGATGACGGCGCGAGTGGCCGACGTGCCCGAAGCAGGCGAGAAATGTGTCGTGATGGGTTTGCTGATCGGCAGCGAAGGCCGCAAGACATGGACGGCGACGACGGCATACGGCGCCGACGGCCGCGAACTCGGGCGTGCGCACTCCACCTGGATTCGCGTGCCGACGGAATGATCCGCGCGGCCGCCGACGATTTCGCCCGCAGAAAACCCATTGCCTGACCTTGTCGTGGCCGTCTAGCGTTGGGCTTACACGGGAGAGGAGGTGGTCCAGACAGATGCATAGTTATTGGACTCGTGAGGTGGCTGCTCGCTAGCCGCCTGCTCGACGCAGGACCAAGGGTGACACCTGGTTCGCCGGCCGGTCGGCTGGCAATCTCGAGCAGTCACCCGGCCCGTGGGCTTCCGGTGCTAGTCCCACCGGACCGTGCAAATGCGCGGAAGTAGCCCACGGGCCGTTCTATTTCCGGCTTAGCGGCCCCGGCAAATGGAGTCTCTCCATGGTGTGGTGGGCATCGGCGAGCGAGGTACGAGCGAGTCCGCTGGGCGAGGAGAGACTCCATTTGCCGAAGCTAGGGAGCCAGCCGTTCCACTGCCCAGTCGCCACTGTCGCGGCGGTATCGAAGCCGATCATGTAGCCGACCAGGTCCGCCCTGCCAGAACTCGACGGTTGTGGGCACCACTCGGTGACCACCCCAGAACTCCGGCAGCGGTATCTCGTCCGGGAATCTCTGCGCCACCTCGGCGGCCGCGGCCTCAAGTTGCTCGCGGGATTCGATGACGGAGGACTGCGCGCTCGCCCAGGCACCGATCTGGGAGTCGCGGGGGCGGGTGCGCCAGTAGGCCTCGCTCTCCTCCCTGCGCAGTGGTATCGCGTTCCCGCAGATCACTACCTGGCGTTCCATCGCGAACCAGGGAAAACACAATGAGACGTGCGGGTTCTGCGTCATCTCGGCGGACTTCCTCGACCCGTGGTTGGTGAAGAAGACGAAGCCATGCGCGTCCAGTTCCTTGAGCAGCACGTGCCGTGTGCTCGGTACGCCGTCGTTGGTGGCCGTGGCGAGGATCATCGCGTTGGGCTCGGCCAGCCCGGCCGTGACGGCGTCGTGGAGCCAGCTGCGGAACTGCGTGAACGGCTCCCCTGCCACGTCTGCCTCGAGCAGCCGAGTCGATGTGTACCGGCGTCGCATCCGGGCCAGTGTGTTCCTCACAAGGACACTCTGTCACCGTGTACGGCCGAATGCCGCCTCGACGCACGACGCGCCTCTCGAACACGGACTTGTACGGTGACCATTTCGCGGACGAGGACTGGTCTAATGGCCGCTAAGTCTGTTGAACTGTGGGAAACAGCACATTCGGTACGTCCCAACTTGTCATGAGTCACTATGTCATTGGCATGATGGGTCCTCTGTCTGACTACTACACGCCCCGTGGGCGCTTCAACGCGCTGTGAAATCCGGGCCCGACACGAAGGAGTGTGCATGACGGAGGTCCAGCATGGGCTCGAAGGCGTCATCGCGTTCGAAACTCAGATCGCCGAACCGGACAAAGAAGGCAGCGCGCTGCGGTACCGGGGCGTCAATATCGACGATCTGGTCGGACGCGTGCCGTTTGAGCATGTGTGGGGACTCCTCGTTGACGGTCGGTTCGAGCCTGGATTACCCGCCGACGAGCCCCTTCAGCTCCCGTTCCGGTCAGGCGACGTGCGCGTAGACGTCCAGAGCGGGGTCGCCATGCTCGCACCGGCGTGGGGAATGGGTCCGTTGCTGGACGTCAGCGATACCGATGCTCGCGACCACCTCGCCCGGGTGACCGCCACCGCGTTGTCGTTCGTCGCGCAGTCGGCCCGCGGCAGTGAGCTGCCGGCCGTTCCCGAGGCTCAGGTCGATGCCGCGTCCTCGACTGTCGAGCGGTTCATGACCCGCTGGCGTGGTGAACCCGATCCACGTCACGTCCAGGCGGTCGACGCCTACTTCACTTCGGCTGCCGAACACGGCATGAACGCCTCGACGTTCACCGCCCGGGTGGTCGCTTCCACCGGCGCGGACGCTGCCGCATCGCTGTCCGCTGCCGTTGGGGCCATGAGCGGTCCGTTGCATGGTGGCGCGCCGTCTCGGGTGCTTGCGATGATCGAGGAGATCGAGCGCAGCGGGGACGCCCAAGGTTATGTCAAGGGTGTACTCGACCGCGGCGAGCGGTTGATGGGCTTCGGCCACCGGGTATATCGCGCCGAGGACCCGCGCGCCCGCACTCTTCGCCGAGTGGCGCGGGAGCTGGCCGCGCCGCGCTACGAGGTGGCTGAGGCATTCGAGAAGGCCGCCTTGTCGGAGCTCGCGGCGCGAAAGCCGGATCGGGTGCTCGCGACCAACGTCGAGTTCTGGGCCGCGATCATCCTCGATTTCGCCGAGGTGCCTGCCTCGATGTTCACCTCGATGTTCACCTGCGCCCGTACCGCGGGCTGGAGTGCGCACGTGCTCGAGCAGAAGAAGACCGGACGTCTCGTACGTCCATCCGCGGTCTATTCCGGCCCTGGTGAGTCCGACCCCAGCACGGTCGACGGGTGGAACCCGGCCTGGACCGTGGACTGATCCGCGATGTTACCCGGCGGTGAACTCTTCCGCCGGATGCGGCACAATGGCGTAACGACAGCGTGGTCACGTGCGTGCCTGTCCAGGAACAGGCATGTGGCAAACCGGATCAACCCGGAGAGGATCAGATGACCACCGAATTGCGAATTCCTGACCACATGAAGCCCGCCGATGGCCGGTTCGGCTCGGGGCCCAGCAAGGTCCGCTCCGAGGCTCTTGCTGCCCTGGCGGAGCGTGGCGGCGAGGTTCTCGGCACGTCGCACCGTCAGGCTCCCGTCAAGAACCTCGTGGGCCGGGTCCGCGACGGCCTGTCGGAGTTGTTCGCTCTGCCGGAGGGCTACGAAGTGGTGCTCGGCAACGGCGGAGCCACTGCTTTCTGGGACGCTGCCGCATTCGGCCTGGTGCGGTCCAAGTCGCAGCACCTCTCGTTCGGCGAGTTCTCGTCGAAGTTCGCCACGGTCGCCAAGAAGGCGCCGTGGCTGGAGAACCCGACGGTCGTCGACGCCGAGCCGGGGGCGCTGCCCACGCCGCGCCCCGAAGCGGACGTCGACGCCTACGCCTGGCCCCAGAACGAGACCTCCACCGGCGTGATGGCTCCGGTGCGCCGGGTGGACGGCGCCGGCGATGCCTTGATGCTGGTCGACGCCACCAGTGGTGCCGGCGGGCTGCCGGTCGACCCGACGCAGGTGGACGTCTACTACTTCGCGCCACAGAAGAACTTCGCATCGGATGGTGGGTTGTGGCTGGCTGCCTTCTCACCCGCCGCGCTCGCCCGTGTCGAGGAGATCGCTAGCACCGGACGGCACATTCCAGCTTCGCTGGATCTCGTGACGGCGGTGGACAATTCCCGTAAGAATCAGACGTACAACACGCCAGCTGTGGCCACGTTGTTCCTGCTTGCCGAGCAACTCGATTGGATCAACGGCAACGGCGGTCTCGACTTCGCGGTCGGTCGCACCACCGACTCATCCAACCGCTTGTATGGCTGGGCGGAGAAGGCGTCCTATGCCACGCCGTACGTGAGTGAGCCGGCCGCCCGGTCGCTGGTGGTCGGCACCATCGACTTCGACGAGTCGATCGACGCCGCTGAGGTTGCCAAGGTTCTTCGGGCCAACGGGATCGTCGACGTAGAGCCTTACCGCAAGCTTGGCCGCAATCAACTGCGGATCGCGATGTACCCGGCGGTCGACCCCGCAGACGTGGAAGCATTGACCGGCTGCATCGAATGGGTCGTGGACCAACTGGCGTCTTGAGTGTCAGCTGATCCCGGTACGGCGTTCGCCGGGCCGGTTGGCTCATCCGAAGTGGTCCTGACGTGAACAAGGCCCGGAACTCCGAGAGGAGTTCCGGGCCTTCTATGTTGAAGTCTCCCGCCTCACCAGAGCGAAAGTCATGGCGGAGCGGGAGAAGCTTGTAGTCAACGAACACTGCGGGGAAGCCCGGCCGCTGATGTGGAAAGCGGCCGGGCCTTACCCCGGATGCCTCCGTAAGGAGGACTTTGATCCCCCGCCGTGTTCGTTGACTCGATATTAGAGGGCAGGCACGGTCCGGCACGATCGTCCATTCGGCCAGCTTTGCCGACCACCTGGCTTATGACATTCCACTTTTCGTTTAGTCGCACGTGGCCGGATGTGGCTCGACAGTCCACGCAACTGAGCTGGACCGGGCATATGGGATGCTGATGGTCCGGTTGGCTGCGGCAGGGGGATGGGTGTGAGACCGAAGACCACACGACGTATCGTCGCAGTCGTGCTGGCCGCCATGGTGGTGGCGGTGATCGTCGCGGCGTTGCTGTGAGCTGCTCGCGTGTCAGGCCGGCGATGAGCCAGGGCCAAGGGGAAAGTTCTCCAGAGGTTCGTGCACGGCTTGTTGGCGATGGCTGCCGCCGAGGTGGGACCGGACCAGGGTGAGGTGGGTGGCCAGCCACGGTGGGCCGTCGTAGGTGTCGAGTGACGCTACGTAGGGACGAAGATCGCTTTGGCCCTTCGAACGAGCTACCGTGACATGGGGTCTGAACCGTCTGGGCGGGTCCCGCTCGATGCCGACCCGCCGACCCGCGGCGACCGCCGACGCGGCCAGCCGGCGCAATGGCTCGACGTCGCCGTGAACGCCGATCCAGAGCACTGCGGCGCCAAAACGTCCAGAACCACTCAACCGGAGAGTCATCGGGCGGGATCGCCCGGCGGCACGGGCGACGCGTGCGGTCAGATCCGGCACCTTCTTGTCGTCTACTTCGCCGTAAAAGGCAACAGTCACGTGCCAGTTGGCGGCGTCGGACCACCTGAGTCCGGTGTCCTTGACCGGCCGCACGTGCTCAGCCAGGTGGCGGAGAGCCGTGGCCGATGGGGTGACGGCGGCGAAAAGTCTCATCGGCTACCCGTTTACCATGCGCCGCGGGGTCAGGCGGCCTGCGGGCCGGCGTCGGCGTCTGGGTCCGATTTGAGCCGGCGGCCCGGTCGCTTCGGCAGGTCCACGACCGTCAGGCCCGGCCGCGGACGGAATCGTGGCCGGACCACGATGCCGCTCTTCGGTGCGATGTAGAGGAGCGCAACCATCGCGAACACGATGGTGAGCACGCCGCCGCCGATAAACGACCATTGGGCGCCGAAGGCGTCGGCCACCCCGCCCACTACCGGCGCACCAACCGGCTTTCCGCCCATGAGGATCATCATGTAGAGCGCCAGGACCCGGCCGCGGACATTCTGCGGCACTGTGGTCTGGACATAGGTGTTGGCCGAGACCAGGACCGTCATGGTGATGAGGCCCAGCGGGACCAGGGCGATCGCGAAGAGCACATAGGTTGGCATGAGGGCAGCCACGATCTGAAGCGCCCCGAAGACCACGGCTCCGCCGACGATCAGGCGTCGTCGTGGATATTTGCGGCGGGCCGCGAGGAGCGCTCCGGAGAGTGTGCCGATGGCCAGGATCGATCCGAGGATGCCGTATTCGCCGGCGCCTTTGCCGTACACCTCGGTGGCCATCAGTGCCATGGTCAACTCGAAGTTCATTCCGAAGGTGCCGAGGCCGAAGATGATCAGCATGACCATCAACAGGTCGGGGCGACCGCGTACGTACGTGACGCTCGCGCGCAACCTGTTCAGTGCCGATCCGCCGGCGTCTTGGTCGCTCGGCGCGACGACTGGGCGGTAGCGAAGAATGATCAGCGCGATGATCGGCGAGGCGAACGTCACCGCATTGATGACGAAGACCCAGCCGGTGCCGATGGCGTGGATCAGGAGTCCGGCCAAGGCCGGGCCGATGAGCCTGGCGGCATTGAACGACGTGCTGTTCAGCGCGATGGCGTTCGGTAGGTCTTCCGGGCCTACCAGCTCGGAGACGAATGCCTGCCGGGCAGGGTTGTCGAGGGCTTTGCCGGCCCCGAGTAGGAAGGCCAGCACGTATACGTGCCAGATCTGGGCCACTCCGGCGAGGGTGAGAACCCCGAGCACCAGGCCGACGACACCCAGGAAGCCGTTGGTGAAGATCAGCAGTTTGCGCTTGGGCAACCGGTCGGCGAGCAGGCCGCCGAACGGTGCCACGAGAAGGAAAGGCACGAACTGCAGGCCCAGCGTGACGCCCGTGGCGCGCGCGCCGCCGTCGAGAACGACGAGAACCAGCCAGAGCTGGGTGATCTGCTGCATCCACGTCCCGATGTTGGAGACGAGCATGCTGGACCAGTAGAGACGGAAATCGCGATGTCGGAGGGAACGGAAAGTAGATCTCACGAGCGGGTCAATTTCTCGAGTATGGGCAGAACGTCGCGCAGTTGCCGCTGCTCTTCGCGGGTGAGTCCCCGGAGCTGATGCGTGAGCCAAGCGTCGCGGCGTTTACGATCGGCCGCGGTGCGGCCCTGGCCGGCTTCGGTGATCCGGACGACAGCGAGGCGGCGATCTACCGGATGCGGCTCTCGGACGACGAGTCCCAGCTCTTCAAGCGCGGAAACGGTCCTGGTCATGGATGGTGGCCGGACGCGCTCGCGGGCGGCGAGTTCACCGACTGGCAACGGGCCCTGGCGTTCGAGGACGCCCAGCGCGGAGAGCTGATTGAGGCTGAGCGAGTCGTCTTCGCGTTCGTTGCGGATTCGCCGGTTGAGCCGTCCGATGGCTATCCGCAACGAGCTCGCTAGCCCGGCTTGGGTACGGGGCTGCAGTGCCTTGGACGTATCCGAGGCGGACGCGGAGGCACGATTCGAAGCTGACACTTTCATTACTATAACTCATTACCCTTGCTAAGGGCCAGTCGCATTTAGTCCTTACACTCCTGACCGGGGCGGCCGCAGGACGATGCGGTTCCAGCGCTGACGGCCCCTCGCCGGCGTCGAAGGCTCGGTGAATCGTCATGATGTGCCACGATGGACAGGTGGTCCTCGTAGCTGGCACCTCGACGGCGACGGGTGATGCTCCCCGTATCCGGCTATTGGGGGAGGTGCAGGTCGTCCCCGAAGCCGGACAAGATCCGGCACCTGTCCGGGGGTTGCCGGCGCTGCTTTTGTGCGTGCTCTCCCTGCATCTGAACCAGGTGTTGTCCCCCGACCGCCTGGCCGACGCACTGTGGGGTGAGGACCAGCCCCAGAACCCGAGCAATGCCTTGCACCGGCTGGTCGTCCGGCTGCGCCGCCTGTTGCCGGCGGACCTCGCCGCTCACCTGGTCACCCAGCGGCCCGGTTACATACTGCGGGTCCCGCGGGCTGAACTCGACATCGAGTGCTTCCCGGACCTCGTCGACGACGGCCGGCGTTTGGTGGACGAGGGCGCGCCCGCGTTGGCGAAGGTGAAGCTCGCCACCGCGCGGGCCTTGCTCCGAGGTGAGCCGTTCGGAGGCAGGACCGACCCGGCTCTACGCGTCGATGCGGCGCGGATTCACGAGCTGGCGCTGGTGGCGGAGGAAGCGGCTGCCGACGCCGCGCTCGCGCTGGGCGATCACCACGGCGCGCTCACTCGTCTCGAACCCCTACACGCCCGTCACCCCCTGCGTGAGCGCTTCGCGGAGCAACTGATGCTGGCGCGCTACCGGGCCGGACAGCAGAGCGCGGCACTGGAGGTCTACCGGACCACTCGTTCGGCGCTGGTCACCGAGCTCGGCGTCGAACCGGGCCCAGGCCTCGAAGCGCTGAACGCGGCGATTCTCAACCATGACCCCTCGCTGGTGCCGGCACCAGCCGGTGCGCCCCGCCCCGGGCCATCATCCGCCTCGGGCGACGGCCCGGGTGTACTGCCGCTGCTTGGTCGTGAAGAACTGCTCGAGGCGCTGCACGAAGCCCGGCGGCTCGCGAACGGCGGACGGCAGGTGCTCGTCATCCTCACCGGTGACGCCGGCAGCGGGCGCAGCCGGCTGCTGTCAGAGTTCGCGGCCATGCTGCCCGACCGGGAGGTGACTCTGACCACGGCACACGAGACGGACCATACGGATCCGGGCGGCTTGTTCCGCCGGCTGACCGAGGGCGCCAGCCGACGACGCGTGGTGATTCTCGACGATGCGACGGCGGCCGATCCCACGTCACTGACCCAGCTGGCCTGTGCGCATGCCGCCGGCGACGGCAACCTCATGGTGTGGGCGCACCGGAGCGTGGTGGGTCTGCCTCCGCAGCCGCTGCACCGCCTGACCCAGGGCGCGGCGGCTTCGGGCGAGGTGGTGCGGATGTACGTGCCACGCCTGACGACGGCCCAGGTGGCCGAGGCGTTCGTTGATGACACCGACATGGCTGTGGTGCGTTCCCTCGTCGAGGCTTCGGACGGGGTGGCACGCGAGCTCGAGCGGCTGGTCGCCCGGCTGGTGGCTGAATGGACACTCGACGTACGGGATCAACGGCTGGCGGTCGTCCGGGCGCTCCCTCCCCTGGCGCAACTGGACACAGGGTCGATGCCCGAAATCTGTGATCGAGAGGTCGCTGACGTCCTGGCTGTGGCGGGACGCCCGGTTCCCGTCCACGTGCTGGCGGCGGCCCTGCAACTGAACAGCGCCGATGTGGTCGAGCGGGTCCGGCCGATGATCAACGAGGGCACGGTGCGTGAAGATCCGCGCGGTCTGATGCTGGGCGGAGGGCTCGACGTCGGCCGCATCGTGGCGAGGCTCGGCGAGATGCGAAAGGCCGCGCTGCTGTCCCAGCTGGCCGACGGCTGGGTCCACGTGGGTCTCGAACGCGCGGACGCCGGTGCGGTCGGCGGGTACTACCTCAGCGCGGGACGCCCCGGGCAAGCCAGGCCGTTGCTGGCTGACGCCGGTATCCGGGCAGCGGCCCGCGAGGCCTATCACGAAGCCCTGCCACTGGTGGAAGCCGCGCTCGGCACCGGCCCGCCCGCCCATGGCGACGACGGAAACCAGGGACGGCTCCTGCTCGCGCGTGCCGAGGGCCGGGTGTTCACCGGGCCTCTCGACGCGGCGCTGACGGACGCGCTGACCGCGATCGGCCTGCTCAATGGTGCCGACCGGCAGCGCGCCCGGGTGGTGTCCGCCGAAGTCGCCATGAGCCTGCGCCGCCATGAAGTGATCGACGACCTCGTGCGTGCCGCCCGTACCGACGCCGGCGGGAGCCATGACGGCCACCTGGGTGAGCTGCTGTCGATCCACGCGAACGTCCACACGGACCGGGGTGATCACAACTTCGCGGACGCGGAGATCCGGGCCGCGCTCGAGCACGTTGACCGAACGGATGACGTGCGAGCACGCGCCCACACCTACCTGAATGCCGGCTGGATAGCGTTGGAACGCGGCGAGGCCACTACGGCATTGCGGCGGCTGACGACGGCTCTGAACACCGGGCGCCTGGCCGGCACCGACCATGAGGTCAATGCACGTCTCTTCCTGGCCCGGGCGCAGTTTCTCACCGGTGAGGTCGGCGAGGCCGTGACGAACCATCGCCGCGCCGCCTTCCGTGTCGAGACCGAGGGTATGACCGGTATGGCGGCCCTCGCCCGTGGCACCCTGGCCGCGGGCCTTCTCGTCATCGGTCGTTTCGACGACGCTCTGGTCGCCGCGGACGAGATGCTGAGGCTGGCCCCGCATGCCTCGCCGATACACGAGATCGCCGCCCGGACCCGCCGTGCCCAGGCCCTGGCCGGATCCGGCAAGACGGATGAGGCGACCGGGGAGATCGAGGACGCGCTCGCGTTGTGCCCAGCCAAGGCCGAGCGGCTCAGACTGTCGGTCACCGCCGTCGCGGCCCAGGTGGCGGCCGCGTCGTCGACGCCGTGGTCCAGCACCGCCCTGGATGAGCTGGCCGCTCGCCTCGACGCCGCCTGCCGTCCGCTCAGCGTCGTCGAGATACTCACGGTCTCGGCTGCCACCGGCGGTGGCTCGGGGCCCGCCGAGCGGGCCGTGCGATCGGCCCTCGACCTGGGGGTGCCGATGCACGCGGCCCGGGCTGCCGAAGCCGGAAGCATCTGGTCCGGCGAACTGGGCGCCGCCGTGAGCGCGGGGATCCGAGCGATGCGCACCCAGGTGCCGCCGCGTTGGCGGGCGGACTGGGAGCGTCTGCCCGAGGTCTCCTCCGCGATGGCTCATTGCGCGTGAGGACGGCGTAGCACCACGGCCAGCACGATTCCCAAGGCGAGGACGACGACGAGCAGTACCGCTGCCACGATCATCCACACGTCGGTCCCGTCAGAACTCTCGGCCGCGACCGTGTCGGTCTCGGTGTCGGCCGGAACCTCGGCCACCTCTTCGGTGGGTTCTCCGAGCGGTTCGGCGGCTTCGGTCGGAGCCTCGGTGGGATCCGCCGGCTGCGGCGCAGGCTCCCCGTCGACGTGGATGGTGATCTCGTAGGCGACTTCGTCGTCCGGTCCCAGTGAGTAGTCGACGATCTCGACGTAGTAGGTGCCGGGGCCTTCGAGGTTGCTGTACGCCGACACGGAGTGAACCGTGGGCGTCTCACCGGCTCTGAAGTACTCGCTCGAGTGGGGTGTCGACGTACCGTCCCGGTTGTGCAGTTTGATCTCCGCGCTGCCCTCGCTTCGCCGGGTTCCGCCGAGCTGGATAATCTCGACCGCCCGGAACGCCTGCCCTTCGGCGAGGTCGTAGGCATACCAGCGCCCCTCGTTCTGCACCACGCTGTCGGCGTAGGGCGTCCCGAGCTCCAGGACGGGCGCGTCACGATGGATCGCGGCCCCCTGGACGGGCTGCGCCGTGGACTCGTACCCCTGCGCGGCACGGGCTGACAGTGCTGTCATCGCGGTCGCCAGTTCCGCGGCGTCGTCCGCCTCGCGGTACTCCCCACCGGTGGCATCGGCGATGCACTGCAGGTCCTGGACCGCCTCCGGCTCGTCGTCGAGGGCGAAGCCGACCGTCTGCACCGTCACGTCGATGCCGTCGGCGATCAGCTCCTTGGCGACTTCGCAGGGAGGCGGTGGCCCACAGGTATCTAGACCGTCCGATACGAGGACGATTGTCCGCTCCCCCGTGGCGGGCAGGTCGTCGGCCGCTTGCCGCAGCGACTCCGATATCGGGGTGAAGCCGCGCGCCTCGATCCCGTCGATGGCCTCGGCCAGGCCGGTCCGGTCCAGCGGGCCGACCGGCACCACGAGTTCGGTGTCCGTACAGCCGATCTCCCGGTCCGTGTCGTCCTCGTTGGCGCCGAAGACTCGGAGGCCCACCGAGAGGTCATCGGGCAGGGCGCCGACGACGTCGTGCAGGGCGCTGCGAGCCGCGTCCATCCGGTTACCCTCGGCGACGTCTCTCTTCAGCATGGAGCTGGACGCATCCATGATGAGCAACAACGACGGCTCAGCATCCTGATCCGTCTGGGGCACCGCCGCGCTCGGTATCGCCCAGCCTGCCGCCAATGTCGCCAGCAATGCAATCGGCAGCGTGCGGATCAGCTGCGCGCCGAGCCGCCGCAGGCTTGTTCCACTCATGGTGATCGTGGTCCCTCGTGTGGTGGTGGTTAGAGGCCGCGCAGAATGGGAGTCGCCTGGCTCGCCGGGCATGCCAGCTGTCCGAGAATGGAAGGCGTTGATCGTCAGTCGTCGCACAAACCCAGTGCGACTCCTTCCTCCGCCTTGCCATCCAGGCGCCCGACCCCGCTCGCTGTCAGGCGCCCCATTCTGCGCGGCCTCTTAGAACATCCTCACGATGGACTGTGGACCTGTCACGAACCTGACATCGTCTTGTGGAGGTGCTCGCCGCCGGCGCGGAATGCGCGGCTGGAGCGGTGGTTCCGGACGGCTGGGGAACTGCCCGCTCAGGCGCTGTCAGGGCGGCGGCGGGCACGCCGGCCTCGGTATACCGTGCCGCCGCCCTCGGTGATCTCCTGGATCTCGCCGGTGAGTTCCTGGATGTCCTCGGTCATGTCGTACCGCTTGGCTCGGCGGCCCCCGAGTGTCGCGTCGTCGAGCAAGATGTCGTCGGAGCCGGGCGGCGGCGTGCTGGTCGCCGGCGGAGGTGTCGGCTCGATCAGCTCGGACCACATCGGGCTGACGGTCTGCTCGGAGGGCTCGCTCGATCCAGCGGCGCGCCTTGGCTGGTATTCCTCCTGTGGAACAGCGCTGTTCACGTTGCCCACGTCTACTCGTCCGGGACGTGCGGGGCCTTGTGACTGGCGTCTGCGGCGTCGTGGAGCGGTGGGTTCCACGGGATCCGGCGTCGGACTGGACGAGCGTGCCGGCTCCCCGGCCGGTTCGGCCGGGGAGAACGGGCCGGTATCCGCCCCTCCGGTCTCCTCGTGGTGCACTGCTGGAACGCCGGGTGGCGGGGTCTGACGACCCTCGTCGGGGACACCGCCGAACGTGGCGCTACTGCCGTACATGAGGCCGGGAGCAGTACCGCCAGGGCTCGTGCTCGGTGGACTGGGCGCAAGTGGTTCCGGGCTCGCAGGGCTGAATCCTGTGGCCGGGTTCGTCGATGGGAACGGTTCCGGGTACGCCGGCCCTCCCAGTGGATCCGCCGGGGGCAGCGCTCCTCGCCCGGTCCGGTGGCCCGGGTCAGTCGGGGGGTTCTCACCCGGAGCGGGGGTCCGCGGCGGAGCCGACGGATCGTTGAGAGGGTTTGGCTGGGCGTATGGAATGGGCCGGGTGGCGGTCTGGTCCGGCCGTACCGGCTCAGCGAGGTCACCTGGTCTGTCAGGTCCGCCTGGCTCAATTGGTTCGGCAGGTGAGCGGCGGCCTCGACGTCTCCGGTCGCCTGTGCCCGCGCCGGAGGGATCGGGCGCGGGCTCGTCCTCCGGCGTGTCTTCGTCCGAGTCCCCGCCGAGCTCTTCGTCCTCTTCGGCCTCCGCCTCGAGTTCGGCCTCGGCGATGGCATCGCGGCGCTTGCGCGTGTATTCGATGCCCAGCAGCCCTAGACCCACACCGGCGAGACACGTCCAGAGCAGCCAGCCCATGCCGGCTTGATCAAGCCGCTCGCGGTTGAAGGCCAGGACGACGAAACCGACGGCCCAGAGGATGGTGAGAATGGCGACGGTACGAACGCCGTCGACGTCCACTGGCTGGACGTGAGGCGCGTCACGAAGACGTCGCCTTCCTTTCCCCATATGACAACAGGTTAGTAGGCGGATCGGTCAGCTGCGAACCGACCGGGCATTTCGGCGGAGCCCGGTGTGTCTTCGGGGTCTTGTTCTGGCATGCTCGTTGCCTGGTTCCGCACCCGTGAGCAGGCCGAGTACCTGGTCCAATGTTCGACCTGTCGCGGATGCACGCCATCGCGCATGATCGTCGCGGCTGCCGCGGCCGCACATCCTCAAGGAGTACTGATGTCCATGATCTCGCGTCGGTCCGCCACGCTCGATCGTTTCTTCCGGATCAGCGAGCGTGGCTCGACGATTGGCCGCGAGATTCGCGGCGGCCTGGTCACGTTCTTCGCCATGGCGTACATCATCGTCCTCAACCCGCTCATCATCGGCCTCGTGCCGGACGCCGACGGAGCGTTCCTCGGCGGGGGAGCCGAGCCGGACCTGGCGATGATCGCCGCTGCCACCGCCCTGGTGGCGGGTGTTGTGACGATCGCCATGGGGGTGTTCGCCAACTTCCCGCTGGCTCTTGCCGCGGGACTCGGGCTCAACGCTTTCGTGGCCTTTGGTCTGGCGACCCAGATGACCTGGGCCGACGCGATGGGCCTGGTGGTCATCGAAGGCATACTCATCGTGATCTTGGTGCTCACCGGGTTCAGGCAAGCGGTGTTCAACGCTGTCCCACGTTCGCTGAAGACCGCCATCAGCGTGGGTATCGGGCTGTTCATCGCCCTGGTCGGACTCGTCAACGCCGGATTCGTCTCGTCGACGGGGATGCCCTCGCCGCCCATAGGTCTCGGCGCCGATGATCGGCTGTCCACCTTGCCGGTGGCCGTCTTCGTCGTGGGATTGGTCGTACTGCTCGTGCTCTACATCCGCAAGGTGAAGGGCGCGATCTTATGGACCATCGTCGGAACGGCGATTCTCGCCGTCATCGTGGAGCAGATCGCTGACCTGGGAACCACCGAAGAGAACCCGGCGGGCTGGAACCTGAATGCGCCGGCGTTCCCGGATCGGGTCGTGGACGTTCCGGACTTCGGCTTGCTGGGTCAGTTCAGCCTGCTGGGCTCGTGGGAGTCCGTGGGCGTCATCAGCGTGCTGCTGTTCGTGTTCACCCTGATGCTGGCCGACTTCTTCGACACCATGGGCACCATGGTCGCGGTGGGTTCCGAGGGCGATTTGCTGGACGAGAACGGCAACCCCTACAAGACCAAGGAGATCCTGCTCATCGACGGTGTGGCCACGGTCGCCGGCGGGAGCGCGGCGATATCGAGCAACACGTCCTACATCGAATCCGCGTCAGGCGTCGGCGAGGGCGCGCGGACCGGCTTGGCCAGCGTCGTCACCGGGTTCTGCTTCCTGCTGGCGATGTTCTTCGCCCCGCTGGTGGGGATGGTGCCGAACGAGGCTGCCGCGCCAGCGCTGGTGCTGGTGGGTTTCCTGATGATGACCCAGGTCAAGAACATTCCATGGGACGACCTCGAACTGGCCATCCCGGCCTTCCTGACCATTGCGTTGATGCCGTTCACATACTCGATCACCACCGGCATCGGGGCCGGATTCGTCACGTACGCGCTGCTCAAGATCGCACGTGGGAAGGCCCGCGAGGTGCATCCGCTGCTGTGGGTGGTCGCCGCCTTCTTCCTCGTCTATTTCGCCATCCACCCGATCGAGATGCTTCTGGGTGTCTCGTAGGCGGCGCAGCGGCGTTTCACCGGGTCAGGTGTCCCGCACCGCAGGTGTCGCGACTTCTGCCGAGAACTCAGGCGGGCGCCGCCCCGAACGACTCTTCGGCCAGCAACGACGCAACGGCCTCAGGGTCCTCGAGCGCCTGGGCCAGCAGCCAGCGCGCGGGCCAGGCGCCGGCGCTCCAGGCGAGCCCACGAGCGAGGCCATCCATCGTTGCGGCGTGTACCGCCCCGTCGTGGAACCACCAATCGACCGAGCGGCCGCCGACGATCAGGTCGTCGTGTTCGATGTAATTGTCCGGAGCCGCCGGAAGGAGAGCCAGCGCGACGTCGGGAACGGCTCTGACCTGTCCGGTCCGGAGCGGGCCGGTCGAGTAGACCTCAGAGGCCAGATCGACGTCCAGGACGTCGGCAAGCCCGGCCGAGCCGGGGATCACAGCAGGCAAGTCCAGCTGGAGCCAGTGCGGTCCGTCGCACACCACGGCATCGCCGGCATCGACGACTCGGCTGCCGGTGCCGTCCGGAACCCGGACCCTTCTGGGCGATGCCAAGGCGTTCGAGTCGCGGCCGGCCAATTCGGCGTACACCTGGGCGAGTTCGGCTGACGGCATGGTCAACGCCTCGTCTCCCAGCCGGTTCAGCAAGACTTCACCAGGGATGTCGCTCAGCACGCGCGCCATACCGATGGCCGACGCGAAACCGTCGTCGATGTCGATCGATTCGCGAGAGACCGGGGTCAGCAGACGACGGACAATCGGGTCCGCGTCGGACGTACACAACTCGTCCAGGTGTTTTCCGGCGATAGTAGCGTGTTTGCGCAGCCACCAGGCGGTATACGACTCGAGAGCATGCCGGGCGCCGTCATCGGTGACCACGTGCATCGGGGCCACGATCGCCGCGCGGGTCTCGGGATCGGCGGCCAGCCAGCTCAATACGTCGGGCCAGGCGCTGGGCCGGACCAGATCGAGGTCGCTGACACCGGCGAACTCGACGATCAGCGGCGGGAAGCCGGTGGACTGCAACGCATCGAGGGTGGATCGGACCCAGCTGTCCTCGTCATCGAGGTTGTGCCACAAGTCTGGGTCAAGGGTGATGTCGGACTCGCGCACGATCGCGAAGCCGCCTCGGACCCCGGCCGCGCGGAGCACTTCGATGCCGTGCCGCTCGGCGAAATCGGCGGCGACGGCGTACTCTGCCGGGTCCGCGTCGAGGACGTCGAGTAGCCGAACACCTGGAAGCAGGAGATCGCCGGCGGGGGCCGGCTCACCCGTCTCGTCCCGCAGCGGCAGCTGGGCCACCCACGGCTCGTCCTGGTGAGTGAGCCCGGACGCCGCGACGAGGTGGAGGACGGCGTCGGCGAGAGCGGTGTTGTCCTCGTCCATCGCATGCTCCACCGCCGCCCGCACGGCGGGATCGCGAAGGACAGCGGCGGCGTTGGCCTCGGATGCGCCCAGGCGGGCCAGCAGCGGGTGTGCCGCTTCGGGGTGCACCACCCGGAGCTGGAACGGTTCCAGCCGCTCCGGATCGATGTCGCCCGGCAACAAGACGCCGCGTGGCCCCCGCACGAGCCTGCCGTCGCTGAGCGGGACCGGGAGCGCCCCGAGTGATTCGAGGTCGGCGCCGTCCAAGGCGGTGTAGATGCTGCGCCATTCTGCAGCGGGCAGATTCAGCGATCCGAGCCCATCGACGAATTCGGCGAGCGGCAGCACCCGTGCCTTCAGCCGATGGAGAACGTCGGGGCGTTCCCATCCCGAGGCGGGGAGACCGGCGACGAACGGCGCGAGAGTCCCTGGATCCGTACCCCGCGGAAGACCTTCGACGAGTGTCACCTCTGCCGGGCAGAGCCGGCTCCGGCCATCCGCGGCCGGGATGAACGCCGTCCGCGACAGGGCGTCGAGGACAGCATGATGCAGGAGCCCGTCCACCTCGCTGGCGCCGATGGGCCCGGGCACCAGAGTCAGCGCCGCCGGGGTGGAGAACGATGCCACGAGCCGCGCGTAGGCGGCACCGACTTGCCCGGCGAGAAATTCGGTGAGCTGGCCGGATGCCACTCGCCGCCGGGTGGAGTCGAGCGGGAAGCCGGCGATCACGAGTGCCGGAAGGTCAGAGCTGTCGTCGGTGGGTGTGGGTGCGTGTACGACAGGCGGCACGGAAGCGGGCAGCGGCGCCGGACAGGACTGGTGATCGAGGTTCTCTCCGCCCGTGGCCGGACCTGCGACACTGCCCGGCCCGAACGGATCGGACGCCGTGCCGTCGTCGAGCGGTACCGCGACGGTGACCGACCACTCAGGTCGGGCGCGCTCCTCGACGGGCCGGTCGGTGAGAAGCTCCGGAGCCGCCCGACCAGTCAGCTGGGCCAGCCGCCAGCGTCGGCGGCCGACCTGCCGTTCCGAGATGCCGGTACCGGCGTCAACGATGGAGGCAGGGGTGCCTTGCAAGGTGCGGCTCTGTTTGTCTGTCTCTACCGTGAGGCTGGTCAGCGCCGGCAGTACGAGCAGCAGGGCGTCGTCGACCGCGCCGAGCATCTCGCGGACCGCGGCCACCGCGGCGTCGTTTCTCAACGGAAGGATCACACATGTGTCGTAGCCGTCGGGGACGTCCCACTGAGCCGGCTCGGCTGAGAACGGGAGCCGGAGAACCGGAACGGCGGTGCCCCGGCTCGTGACTTCAGCCGCCAGCTCCGCAACGCCGGTGACGAGGGTAAGCGCGTCCTGCCTGGACCACCGGACCGCATTGCTGTGTGAGACGACGACGGGTTCGTCCGTGACCGCCAGTACGGCAGCGAAGCCGACGCCGAACCGGCCTACTGTTTCGGACTCGCGCTTCGGTGATGCTCGTAGCGTCGACAGGCCTTCCACGCCCGCGGTGTCCAGCGGAGCTCCGGTGTTGGCCGCCAGTAGGGTCGAACCGTCGAGCCGGAGTAGAAGACGGCCAGGCACACCGGCACGCGTGGCGGCATCGGCGGCGTTCTGAGCGAGCTCGACGACGAGCCGGTCGCGATACGCGCCCAGAGCGAGCTCTTCCTCTGCGTTGGCGTCTTCGCGGAACCTCGCGGGCGATGCCGCCCACGCTGCCAGGACACGTTCACGCAGCTGGGCCGTTCCGAGTGCATCCACAGCACAGAAGTGTTCCACGCCGGCGGGACAGCTTACCGGCCAGTGCCGGCGGCACGCTGGACTCGCGGTCGGCCTCGGCGCCGTGGCGCTATGAGTAGTCCATCTCCAAGGGAACGAGCTCGTAAGACAGGGTGTCCACGACATGCTCGGGTGATTCTCCGCTGCTGCTCGACAGCCGGACGTCGCTGTGGCCACCGCACCCGTGGTCGTGGCTGACGGCTCGCCCGTCGAACGGGGTGCGCTCATTGGTGCACACGCTGAACCCCTGACCGAGAGAACCGGCCAGAGCCACGGCGAAGCCACAGGTGCCGCACTGCGCCGGCGCAGCTTTGGCGATATCGGTATCCGGGCCCACATCGCTTCCGTACCAGCGCTGCGCCGCGGCATCGCGGCCATCGCGGGAGAGCACCCATTCCCGGCCCAGTCCGAGTTCTTCGACGACGTCCATGACCTGTGGGTCAGGAACGGAGACGTAGCCGGGTTCGAGCCGCGGATCGTCGTCGGCGACGGGCAGGAGATCACCAGGACCGAGATCTTCGGGCGAGATGCGTTCCTCCCACGGCACCCACCGGGGTGCGAGCACTGCTTCCGGCCCGGGGATCAGCACGCATTCGTCCACAGTGACCCGTTTGGATCGAGAGGCCCGGGCCACCGTCACGGCCCACCGCCAGCCCTGGTAGCCAATCAGCTCACAAGCGAAATAATGGGTGAGGACGCGCTCGCCTTCGGCCTCGTGCCCGAGGTGGTCGCCGACGGCTTCGGCGCCGCCTGACTCGATGGCGCATTCCCGGGCGAGGTCGACAGCTTCGGCAGCGATGACGTCGGGCTTGGGCGCGCGGGTGCGGCGGACAGTACTCACAAGGCACGATTATCTCAAAGAATTCGTGAGACCGACAACGGCGTTCGGCCCACGATGCGATTGGATGGTCCTGTGTCCGATGTACCGCCCCCGCCGCGTGAGCCCGCTGATGGTGACCAATACGGTCACCACGGTGACGGCAGCCCGGGCCGGCACGGGCCCGGCGCAGGTGCCGGCGGTGCCCGCGATCACCGGATCCACGACCCCAGCCAGGTAGATCCGGCCGGCGGGCGCAGCCGCCGGATCGCCGGTGTGTCGGCGCGCGCCGCACGCAAGGCCGCCGTGGGCACAGCACGCGTGACGCGGGCCGGTGCTGGTCGGCTGCATCGCGCGGCCGAGGCAAAAGGCGCCGGGCAGACCGGGCTGGCCCGGTTGATCGAACTGAACGCCTTCAGCGCTTTCGCCGACGCCATGGTGATGGTCGCGCTGGCCGGAACCCTCTTCTTCTCCGTCCCGTCGGACGAGGCGCGTGGAAACGTCGCGTTGTACTTGGCGTTGACGATGGCTCCGTTCGCCATCGTGGCGCCGTTGATCGGCCCGTTTCTCGATCGATTCGCGCACGGGCGCCGGTGGGCGATCGGCATCACCGCGGCGGCGCGTGGTTTCCTGGCGTGGATCGCGGCTGACGCCGTGATGGACGAAGGCGTATGGCTGTATCCGGCGGCGCTGGGGATTCTCGTTGGCCAGAAGGCCTACGCCGTGACTCGGGCGGCGGCGGTGCCACGGCTCCTTCCAGAAGGCATCACCCTGGTCGCGGCCAATTCGAGGATGCAGCTGGCCGCCACCTTCGGCACGGCGGTCGGAGCACCGGTGGGCCTCGGACTGGCTCAGATCGGTGACGACTGGCCGTTGCGCGCGGCGTTCTTCGCCTATGTCGGCACCACGATCTTCGCGGTGCTGCTCTCGAAGAAGGTGGACTCGGAGGCCGCCGAGGCCCGGGTTCAGCAGCTGCGGCAGAAGAAGTCGGGCCGCCGGTTCCGGGTCAAAGGCACTGTGGTCCGTGCGTTGCGGGGTAATGCCGGGCTTCGATTCTTCTCCGGTTTCATGATCATGTTCTTCGCCTTCGTGTTGCGGGAAGAACCGGTCGGTGGCATGGACGGCCTCGTCCTGCTGGGGATCGTCGCGGCCTCGGCCTGGGTCGGAAGCGCCGCCGGGACCTCGTTCGGCGCCTTGGTGCGCTCACGCAGCCCGGATGCCGCGATCTTGGTGCTGGGCGGCATGGCGGCGGTGGTCGCCGCTATCGGCGCGGTGTCGTGGAACCTCGTGACGGTCATCGCCGCGGCCATCATGGGTGGCTTCGGGCAGCAGCTTGGCCGGCTGTCGCTCGACGCGATCATCCAGCGCGACGTGCCGGACCGGATGCGTTCCAACGCCTTCGCCAGGTCGGAGACGTCACTGCAATTGGCCTGGGTGCTGGGCGGCGGCGTCGGCATCTTGCTGCCGTTGGTGCCGGCCCTGGGGATGGCTATCGCGGCAGCGGTACTGGCTGGATCCGTGTTCTGGGCCGTTCAGGTCAAGCCGAGGGCGAACCAGGGCTCGCCCTCGGCGCCGACGCCGCCTCCCGACAACCGGGCGGGAGGCTAGCGCCGCGAGAAATCAGAGCTCGAGATCGTCGGCTACGGCCCGCAACACCGATGCGACCTTCCGGGCGGTCTTCTGATCAGGATGCCGTCCACGCTGGTAGCTGTTCGACAGGCCGTCGAGCAGCTTGATGAGGTCCTCGACGATGGTGCCCATCTCGTCGGGTTTCTTGCGGGTGGCGGCTGATACCGACGGCAAAGGATCGAGTACCCGTACCGACAGCGCCTGTTCACCGCGCTTTCCGGCGGCTACACCGAACTCGACCCGTTGGCCGGGTTTGAGCGCGCTGACCCCGCCGGGGAGCACGGAAGAGTGCACGAAAACGTCGCCGCCGTCGTCTTTGGAGAGAAAGCCGAAGCCCTTCTCCGTGTCGTACCACTTAACCTTGCCGGTTGGCACCGCAGACCTCGTTCGTCGTGGGATGTCGGACCGTGGCGAACCTCTCGAGGCGACCGACCCGGTGTTTGTCAACGCCGAGCCGCTCGCACTCGTGAGATTCCCTATCACGAGCGTGCCGTAGTGTCCCGTCTCGTGACGAAGAGCGCTACAGCCACCACCACACTACCGGTCGTCAACGCCGTCCGGTATGTGCAGGCGCTGCGAGAAGGAGGTTCGCTGCCTGGATTGATCGAAGCCGACGATCTTGGCACCTATGTCGTCAAGTTTCGCGGCGCGGGACAGGGGACCACGGCGCTGGTGGCCGAGATCGTCGTGGGTGGCCCAGCTCCGTGCGGCACCATCGTCTAGCCCGGACCGGTACACCCTGGTCTGACCGACGACCCGGCAGCCGGTCTAGGGAGGTTGGCCGACGTGCTGGTTCGATGATCAGGCCCGGCTCAGCCCGTCGGCCGACATGTAGGAGTCCAGCAGACGTTGCTCGGCGTCCGCGGCGGCCAGGCGCACCGCGCCGAGCGCGACGGCGTCGTCCCCCAGAGCCGACAACTCGAGGCGGGGCACCGCGAGAGCACGCTGGCCGAGGTGCCGATGGACGCCGGCCAAGACAGCGTCCCCGGCAAGTGTGATAACGCCACCGAGAATCACTAGTTCGGGATCGATCGCGGCCAGAAAGGGTGCGAAGCCGCGGGCGAATTGCGCGCACACGTCGTCGAGCACCTTGAGCGCGAGCGCATCGCCTGCGGCGGCCGCCGCAAGCACGGTGACCGCATCGGGACTCGTGATGTCGCCCAGCCGGCGGGCACGATCGATGATCGCTGCCGTTCCGATGCGGGCTTCGAGCGGGCCGAGTCCGTCCGGCTGAACACCTTGCGGTTCGGAATCGAGATCCACGAAGCCGATCTCACCCGCGGCCCCGTGGGCGCCGCGATGCAGCCGGCCCTGGACCACGACGGCGGCTCCGACCCTGGCGCCCCATTGCACGAGCACAAGATTGTCGGTGGCGCTGCCCGCCCCGTTCCACTGCTCGGCCATGATCGCCAGGTTGACGTCGTTCTCGATATGCACCGGGCAGTCGATGCTCTGCCGGAGCCAGTGCGCGAGCTCGAGGGAGTTCCATCCCGGAACGGAGGGTGCCTGGACGATGGCTCCCCGGTGCTCGTCGACGATGCCCGGAGAGCCGACCCCGACGGCCGCGAGTGACGTGGGACTCACGCTCGCCTCGTTCAGCGCCAGCTCGATGGTCCTCTTGACGTGTTCGAGCAGCTCGGAATGGGAGATCATGCTGGGCACGTCGCGGCGCACATGTGTCACCACCGCGCCGTTGAAGTCGGCTACCGCGCAGTACACCTTGTGCGGTCCTACGTCGATGCCCAGGACGTGCTGGGCGTTGTCCCGGAACCGCAGCACCCGGGCGGGCCGCCCCATGCGCGGGGTGTCCTTCGTGCGGTCTTCGGTCTCCTCGACCCATCCGTCGGTGATGAGTGTCGTGACGGCCGCTGTGACGGTTGGCCGGGACAGGCCCGTCGCCTCGACCAGTTCGGTGACCCGCGCTGATCCTGTGGCGCGAATGGCGCGGAGGACAGCGGCGCAGTTGAGCAGCCGGAGGACTTGAGGGCCTCCGCTGTGTCCGGATTGTGCCAATGCGACCCCTTGACAGGCTTGTGACCCTGGCTACATAGTGAGGAAAGTTTCTTAACTAATTGTAGGCGAGATCTTCAACCCTTTGGCCGTCCCCGACGACCCAGAGGAGAGATCATGGTCGAAAAAGTGATCCGTGCCCCTAATACTGTTCATGGCGATGCTCGTATCCGGGCTGGTCAGTATGTCGGCGTCAGAGGTTGGCGAGTTCGGTGCTCCAGGCGGCGGCAACCGATCAGTCCGGCGACGACGCCGGGTCCACGGACCAGTTCGAGGAGGGGCTTCTCGGGGAGGACATCGGTGAGCCGATGACTATGGATATCACGTCTAGCTGGCGAGTCGTCCTGCCGGAACGCGGCGGCACGGCTCACTTTCGCGAACAGGAGACCGGCGCAGCGGAGGAGAACACGGTTGTGGTCGATCCGGGCGGATCGTGGGTCTCCGGTCCGACCGGCTTCACGGTGTTTCAAGGCGACACCATCGAGTACGTCCCGGACAGCGGGTTCGGCAACATGGTCAGCACCGGCTACGAAGACAATGACGTCGTCACCACTGCGCCGCGCGGAGCGGGCTGGGAAGACGACCCCTACTACACCGCGGAGGGCGCCGGCCTCTTCTATATCTACCGCACCCCACCCGCCGGCACCGGCGACCCGACTCCGGAGAACCGGACCGGGGTACTGGGTGAGTTCAACGTGCCGCCGGTGCCGGACGACACTCAAATCGGGGAGGTGAGCATCTCCGTCGATCAGATGGTCCTGTCCACCGACGCGCGGTTGGACGGAGACCAAGACGGAGATGTCTTCACCGCAACGGTGAACGTGACCTTGGATGCCGGTGTCGCCGAGACGACGTACCGGAAGCCCGGCGCCGGCGGGTCCGAGGTCTATGACGAGCCGTTCACGATCGGCATCCCAGGCGAACACGATGGGTGTACGATCAACGACCTCATCAGCGACGACGAGGATTGGCCGAATCACGGTGCGTTCCTGGGACACCTCAGGGAAGTGACTGATTCCCAGGCGGTGGACGGCGTGATCACCAGGCGGAAACAGGGAAGCCATCAGACTGGCGGCGCCGCCCGGTCCAACGCCGGCAGCCGAGGGGGCCCACCTGACATGGACATCAGCGCCGGCCTTTGATGAGGCATCACACGTGGGGCCGGTCAACCGGAATCCGGTCGACCGGCCCCAGGACACGCGAAGACAGCCCTTTTGACCTACAGGAGAACAACAATGCCGAACCGACTTCGCTGGGTGGCCCCGTTCGCGGGACTCCTCCTGGTGCTCGCAAGCTGCGGTGAGAGCGAAGATCCACGTGAAGAAGTCGACGAGCCCGACTCGGCCGAGAACGGCGAGGCCGACGAGAACGGCGAAGTCGAAGGTGACGGTGCCGAGGGCTCGCTCATCATCGAGAGCTGGCGCAATGACGACCTCGCCATCTGGGAGGACGTGATCATCCCGGCTTTCCAGGAGCAGCATCCGAACATCGAGGTGTCCTTCCAGCCGACGGCGCCCGACGAGTACAACGCCGCGCTCGAGGCCAAACTCGCCGGAGGCACCGCCGGCGATCTCATCACCTGCCGGCCTTTCGACGTGGCCCTGGACCTCTACGAAGCCGGCCATCTCGAATCGTTGAACGACCTCCCGGGCATCGAGACCTTCAGCGACGTCGCCCGCAGCGCATGGGTGACCGACGACGGCTCGGATGTCTTCTGTGTGCCGATGGCGTCGGTGATCCACGGGTTCCTGTACAACGCGGAGATCTTCGACGAGCTAGGACTCGAGGAGCCGTCGACGGAGGCGGAATTCCACGACCTGCTTGACCAGATCGCCGCGGACGGGAATTACGCACCCCTGGTCATGGGCACCGCCGACCAGTGGGAGGCAGCCACGATGGGCTTCCAGAACATCGGCCCGAACTACTGGGACGGTGAAGAAGGCCGTCAGGCGCTGATCGACGGTACGCAGGGCTTCGACGACGATGCCTACGTGGCGGTATTCGACGAGCTGGCTTCGTGGGCGGACTACCTCCCCAGCGGATACGAGTCCGTCACATACCCGGATTCGCAGAACCTGTTCACGCTCGGCAACGGAGCCATTTTCCCAGCTGGTTCATGGGAGATCGCGTTGTTCCGGGAGCAGGCCGACTTCGAGATGGGCGTGTTCGCACCGCCGCTGCCTGAGGGGCAGGACACCTGCTACATCAGCGACCACACTGACATTGGTATCGGGATGAACCCGGATACTGACAGCCCGGAAGCCGCACGGGCGTTCCTCGAGTGGACGGCCTCGCCGGAGTTCGCCGAACTCTACGCCAATTCGTTGCCTGGATTCTTCCCGCTGTCCGACCATGAGGTGCAGCTCGACGACCCGCTGGCCCAGGAGTTCATCGACTGGCGGAACGAATGCGAGTCGACGATTCGCAACTCATACCAGATCTTGTCACGTGGTGAGCCCAACCTCGAGAACGAGCTGTGGGACCTCAGCGCGCAGGTCATCAACGGAACCATCGAACCCGCCGAAGCCGCGGAGCGGGCACAAGACGGTCTCGAGCGCTGGTACGAGCCACAGCAGTAAGACATCGATCTGCGTGCCGGCGGGTAGCCACGATGCGCCCGCCGGCGCGCACTCATGGAAAGGCACACCATGAGCAACACACAGCCCCCGGCACCTCCCGACGACGTCGGAGCTGAGGTTGCCGTGAAGGCGTCGCCGGTCAGGCCGGCGCCGTCCGCGGGGCGGCGGCCCCGTCAGCGATTCCGGCTGCACTTGCTCGTATTCCTGTTGCCGGCGGCAGCC
The DNA here is from genome assembly GCF_010122465.1 of Phytoactinopolyspora mesophila. NCBI lineage: Bacteria > Bacillati > Actinomycetota > Actinomycetes > Jiangellales > Jiangellaceae > Phytoactinopolyspora > Phytoactinopolyspora mesophila. Next base: position 394,683 of record NZ_WLZY01000004.1, read on the forward strand.
ATTTATACGATCTTCATGGTCTACCCGTTGGTCGACTCGATGCGGCTGAGCCTGTATGCCCCGCAAGACGGCATCCGGATGTTCGTGGGGCTGGAGAACTTCGTCCATCTTCTGACCGACGATCTTCTCTCCGCGCGTTTCTGGAACGCGGTGTGGAACAACCTGGTTTTCTTCGCCATCCATTTCTTCGTGCAGAACCCGATCGGGCTGCTGCTGGCGGCGCTGCTCAGCTCGGCCACCCTGAAGGGCCGCTCGATCTATCGCACGCTGCTGTTCATCCCCACGACGCTGAGCGTGGTGATTGTTGGCTTCATCTGGCAACTGATCCTCAACCCCATTTGGGGCATCGTCGAGACACCGTTGCTGGGCCAGTCGAGCACCGCGCTCATCACACTGTCGCTGATGTCGGTCTGGCAGTACATCGGCATACCGATGATCCTCTTCTACGCCGTGCTGATCGCCATTCCAGATGAGCTTCTCGAGGCCGCTCGGGTCGACGGCGCCAACGGTTGGCAAACGTTCTGGCGGGTCAAATTCCCGTTGGTGCTGCCCACGGTCGGGATCGTGTCGGTGATCACGTATGTCGCCAATATGAATGCGTTCGACCTGATCTACACCGTCAAGGGCGCATTGGCCGGGCCGGACTTCGCGACAGACATCATGGGGACACTGTTTTTCCGCACCTTCTTCGGATTCCAGCTGCAACGCGGTTCGTCCACGATGGGTGCGACGGTGGCGACCATGATGTTCGTGCTGATTCTGGTTGGTGTGCTGCTGTACTTCTTCGTCTACCAGCGCCGCGTCGAGCACTACGAGCTATGAGGGGGAACCGGTGACTGTAGCCGACGTGGAGGCCAAGGGTAGTCCAGCAACTGCTCGGCCACCTAAGCGTTGGACGGCCCGGATCGGCGGGTTTGTCCCACACGTCATCCTGCTCGCGTATGTGGTCGTCGCGTGCGGGCCGATCCTCATGATCGTCATGAACTCGTTCAAGTCGCGGCAGGCGATCTTCTCGGAACCGTTCGCGCCGCCCAACGCGTCGTCGTTCGACCTCAGCGGCTTCGAGACGGTATTCGAGCGTTCGCGTTTCGAGCTCTACTTCTTCAACAGCTTCATCGTCACCGTGTGCTCGGTGTTTCTTGTGCTGCTGCTGGGCTCGATGGCGGCGTTCGCACTGGCCGAATACCGGTTCGCGGGCATGACGCTGCTAGCGCTGTACATGGCCGTCGGGATCATGATCCCGATCCGGCTGGGGACGGTCGGCATCCTCGAGCTGCTGGTGTCGCTCGGGCTGGTCAACTCTCTGGCCGGGTTGGTCCTGGTGTATACGGCGATGGGCTTACCACTGGCGGTGTTTGTCCTGACGTCGTTCTTCAAACAGGTGCCCAAGGAGTTGAAGGACGCTGCCCGGATCGACGGTGCCAACGAATACCGGGTGTACAGCCTGGCGGTGCCGCTGATCCGGCCGGGACTGGCCGCGATCGGCATCTACACCATGCTGCCGATTTGGAACGACCTCTGGTTCCCGTTGATCCTCGCGCCGGCTGAGAACGTGCGGACGGTGACGCTGGGCGCGCAGGCGTTCCTCGGCCAGTTCGTCACTGACTGGAACGCGGTGCTTGCCGTGCTCACCCTGGCCATGCTGCCGATGATCGCCCTGTACATCGTGTTCTCCAAGCAATTCGTTCGCGGCCTGACTGGAGGGGCGCTGAAGTGAGCCGCACGCGAATCGGCATTGTCGGGGCCGGGTTCATGGGGTCCGTGCATGCTGCCGGTTGGGCCGCGTGTGCGGACGCGGACTTGGTCGCTGTGACGTCGACCCCGGGTAAACCACCGACTCAACTGGCCGAGCAGTACGGCATGCGGGCCTGCGCGACGTTGGAGGAGTTGCTCGACCTCGTCGACGTCGTGGACATCTGCGCGCCTACTGATCTCCACTACGAGATCACCCTGGCCGCCGCGGCCGCCGGTCGCGCGGTCATTTGTGAGAAACCGCTGGCCAGGCTACCAGCGCACGGGGCTCAGATGATCGAGGCCTGCCGCGAGGCCGGAGTGCCGCTGCTGGTGGCACATGTCGTGCGATTCTTCCCTGAGTACGCCGCGGCGAAAGCGTCCGTCGACAATCGCGAGATCGGTGATCCGGCGGTGGTCCGGCTGACCAGAGCCACGTTCCAGCCCGCTAAGCCCGCCGGCAACTGGTTCGTCGACGAGCAGCGGTCGGGCGGACTGCACCTGGACCTGATGATCCACGATCTCGACTACGCCCGCTGGGTGGCCGGCGACGTCGTCACGGCCTATGCCCGTAGCGTGCGGGGTGCCCGGCCAGCCGCCGACGTCGATCATGTCGCCGCTATCCTCCGGCATCGATCGGGCGCGATCAGTCATGTCGAGGGGTCGTGGGCCTATCCTCGGCCCACGTTCCGCACCCGCGGGGAGATCGCCGGCACCACAGGTGTGCTCGAGTTCGATTCCGACCGGTCCGCTCCTGTGCGCCCGGTGTTGCGTGCCCACCCTGAAGCCGGCGACACACCGTTACCCTCTAGTCCGCTGGCCGAGCCTCCGCACACCACGCAGCTCAGGCACTTCCTGGCGGTGCTGCGCGACGGCGCGGAGCCGGTCGTCACCGCCGAGGACGGGCTGGCTGCCTTGCGCATCGCGGCGGCTGTCGACGAGTCGATCACAACCGGCCGTCCGGTCGAAGTGGAGGCGCCGGCATGAGAGTGGGGTTCCTGTCCGCGGCACACGTGCACGCCGATGCCTACGTACACAACTTCCGGGCAGCAGGAGTGGAGATCGCCGGTATAACCGACGACGACGCCGAGCGGGGTGCCCGGTGGGCAGCGGCTAACGATGTCCCCTGGATGCGGTCGGCCGACGAACTGTTGGAGGCGGGCGTCGACGCGGTGGTTGTCCTCTCCGAAACCGTGCATCATCGGATCCACGTGGAACGCGCCGCTGCTGCCGGAGTGGCCGTTCTGTGTGAGAAGCCGTTGGCGACCACGGAGGAGGACGCCCGCGCGATCGTCGAGGTCTGTGCGCAGGCGGGCGTGCTGTTGATGACCGCCTTCCCGATGCGGTTCAGCCCGCCGATGCGGGAGGTGGCCGCCTTGGTGGCCGACGGCGCGCTGGGCCAGATCTACGCGTGTACGGGCACCAATCAGAGCGAGATGCCCACCCACCACCGCGCGTGGTTCGCTGACCCGCGGCTTGCCGGAGGTGGCGCGGTGATGGACCACACGGTCCACGTCGCCGACGTCCTGCGCTGGTATCTGGGCCGGGACCCGGTCGAGGTGTATGCGGCCACCAACCGCGTGTTGCATCGTGACGAGGTCACCGTCGAGACCGGCGGACTGCTGATGTTGACGTACGAGAACGGCGTCTTCGCCACGATCGACTCGAGCTGGAGCCGGCCCCGCACATACCCGACCTGGGGTGGTCTCACTCTGGAGCTGGTCGGTGAGCACGGCGCCGTCGGTGTCGATGCGTTCAGTCAGCACCTCACGGTGTACGGCGGCACCCACGGGCAGCTCGGCTGGCCGGCTTGGGGTTCGGACGCCAACCAGGGACTGATCGACGAGTTCGTCGGCGCGGTCCGGGAGGAGCGCGTGCCCTCCGTCACCGGTGACGACGGCCTCGCGGCGACGCGCGTCGCGCTCGCGGCCTACCGCTCGGCCGCCAGCGGCGAACCGGTCAGACTGTGACTGCCGTGACCTCGATCTCGACCTTGGCCGCGGCTGGGGTCAGCGCCGTGACTTGCACAACGGTGCTGGCCGGTCGGATGTTCCGGAAGGTCTCGGCGTGTGCGCGAGCGATACCGTCGAGATCCGATAGATCGGTTGTGTAGATCGTGGTGCGGACCACGTCGTCGAAGCGTGCGTCCAGATCGGCCAGCGCGAATTCGACGATTGACAGCGCGCTCCTGGTCTGGGTGTAGGCGTCAGCTCCCAGGTCGGCCTCGCGTGGCGTGGTGCCAGAGACGTATATGTGCGCTCCGGCCCGCACCGCCCGCGAGTAGCCATAGACGTCCTCGAAGGGGTTTTCCGATCCGATGGCACGCCGGGTCATGGCCGGCCGATCTTCTCGTCATTCTCCTCGTCCACAGTGCGCTGGCCGACGAAATCGTCCAGCCAGTAGGGAAAGTCGAGCAGGTCGGGAAAGACGACGTCGGCGCCTGCTTCTCTCAGCGCGACGGCATCGTGCGAACCGGTGGTCACTCCGACCGCACAAGCACCCGCTGCGCGGGCTCCGATCATGTCGCCAGGATGGTCGCCCACGTGTATCTCGGCACCGTGCTCACGTAGAGCATCGCCCTTGGTTTCGGCGAACCGCTCGCCGATGACGTCGTGAACACATAAACCGACGTGTTCCAGGACCTGGCGGACGGCGTGTTCGATCTTCGCGCTGACGACGATGACCTGCCCGCCTTTCTGGTTGACGGCGTCGACGGCCTCAGCCGCTCCAGGAAGGAGTTTCGACGCCGGCACGCCTAGGCGCGGGTACAGCTCGCGGTAGCTTCGCACGGCCGCGGGTACCGATTCCGGCGGTACGAAATGCTCCATCGTCTCCGGCAACGGCAACCCGATCAGGGGCCGCAGCTCAACCGGGTCGATCTCGCTACCGACCTGTCGCCCGGCTTCGACGAAACACGCGATGATGCCGTCCGCCGAGTCGACAAGGGTCAGGTCCAGGTCGAATCCGACGACTAAGCGCATATCGACACTCTACGTGGTCGGATCTTGCACACTGTGTAACCCCTGCGCCCCTCTCAGCCCAGTTCCTCAGGGCACCCCTGCGCGTGTTTCCCCGGGCACCCCTGCGCGTGTTCCCCCGGGCACCCCTGCGCGTGTTCCCCCGGGCACCCCTGCGCGTGTTCCCCCGGGCACCCTCTTCCCTCCCGGCCTCCGGGGGCACCCCTCCCCGGTGATCGTCAGTGGGTTGTGGTTGCTCTCGAGGCAATAAATCAGGACATAACGACTCTGCGAACAGCCACAACCCACTGACGATCACCGGGAAGGGGTGGGGATTGGGGGTGGTGGCGACGATGGGGGTGGTGGCGACGATGGGGGTGGTGGCGACGATGGGGGTGGTGGCGACGATGGGTGGTGGGGATGGGGAGGGGTAGTAGGCCAGTGCGGCATGGTGGGGAAGGCGGCGGGGCGGAGTGGTTATGCGGCGCCGAGCGCGAGGAAGGCCCACGCGGTGGCCGTGGCCACGGGCGTGTCGGCGGCCTCCCGGGCGGCGAGCAGGGCGTCGCCGAGATCGGCCCCGGCAACGAGCTTCTCGTGTATGACGAGGCTGAAGGGGACACACGCGGTGTCGCTGACCGGCACGATGCTGGCGAGCAGGCCAGTGGTACCGAGTACTGAGAGCGATGTCGCCAGCCCGAGCAGCTCGTCCACCCCCGTGGGGCTGCCGACGCCGGACTCGCAGGCGGTGAGCAACAACCGATAGGGCGCCTGCTCGAGCTGCTCGAAATCGAGGACCGTGACCGGGCCGTCGGCCATCTCCAGCGAGGAGAACATGGGGCTGTCGCCACGGAATGTGCCATGCGCTCCGATGTGGGCGAGTCTGGCCCCGTCGATCGCCTGCAGCGTGGCCGCCACCGTGGCGCGGGGGCCGGTCAGCATCGTCGCCTCCGGGTACAGACCGGCCAGCGCGGGTACTTCGGCGCCGGCGCTGCCAAGATCGGCGCCGGCGATGAGAGCCGTTCGGCCACTCCGGGCACCCGAGGAGGGCGCGGCTTCACGGGCGCGCAGCCATGCCGTGGCCGACGGCGACACCGTCACCGCTCGGCGACGCAACGACGGCAGTGCTCCCCATGGAGCAGTCTGCACCTTTCCCGGCGGGACGATGATCACGGGCCCGTCGCCGAACAGCTCGACAGCCGGTCCCAGCAGGATCTCCTCCAACCGTTCCATACTCGCCTCCACGCCATTCAACATCGCTTCGGCGGCCGCGGCGGGTGCCAGCGCCGCGGCGCGGAGGGCGAATCGTGCGTAGTCGAGCTCGGCGAAGACATCCTCGACGCGACCGGCCACCCTGCGGATCACCCGGCCGCGCCGGGCGACCGCGACGTGGAAGTTCTCATCGCGGACACCGGTGATGCTGGCCAGCGTCAAATCGTCGCCCAGGGTGTCGAGCAGCTCGCCCACGTCGAACCGGCGGCGCGACATGGACAGGTCGCCTTCGCGGGTGTGGACCCGCCGGCGGATCTTCTCCTCGATACCGCGGCGGATGGCTTCTCTGGCCGATCCGGGCAGTCTGCCGAGATCGCGGCCGGCGGCTCGGAACCGCCCGAGTTCGGCGGCCAAAGCGGGATCGTGCCGGATAGATGGTGCGGGCAACGCATGGATGGTGCTACGCCACCGCTCGGTCCAGCGGAGCAGTTCGCGTGCGGAGCCGTCGTCCACCACCTGCCGGGTGCCGAGTACAGCGAGATCGGTGCCGTGAACGGTGGAACGGGCGCGTAGCTCCAGAGCACCGAGCGACAGCGCATGTGTGTCCAGGACGTCGAGTCCGCGTTCACAGGCACGTAGCATCGTGGCCCGATCGCCTCGTAACTTGGCGAGCTGGGCGTGGGCATACCAGGCCGTGGCGCGGCGTAACGCTGAGCCACGGCGGCGTTGGACGGCAGCTGACTCGAATGACGAGCGCGCCAGCTCGGTCAGCCCGGCCGTGAGCGCCATCCGGCCGGCCAGCACCAAGGCATCGAGCCGCTCGGAAGAGTAGCGATCGCTGAGTTCGATAGCGAGGGCGGCGGCCGCCCGCGCGTCTCGCTTGGTGACCCGCCCGGCGGCTGCTTGAGCGCGTAGCATGACGAACCGCGCGTGCTGCACCGCCTCGAGCTGTTGCCGACGGCGGCTGGAGCGCTCGGCACGCCGGGCGAGGTCGAGCGCCCGGTGCGGATTACCGGCGGCGAGGTGGACCATCGCTGCCGCGATATAACCGTCGGCCCGCTGAAGGGCGGAGTCGTGGTCCTGTTCGAACAGGGCCACGAGTTGGTCAGCGGTCTCCGAGGCTTCCTCCGTCAAGCCGGCGGCGAGGTGGACGACGGCGATGTCGCGTACCACCTCAGGCGGGACTACACCCAGGGTCTCGTAGCGTTGCTGGGCCTCGTAGAGCATGGACAGTGCCTTTGGCAGCCAGCCCATCCGATGCGCGATGTCGCCGCGGTTGTGCAGCGCCACGATGGCGCTGTACGGGTCGCCGTTTGCTTCGGCCATCGCCTGAGCCTGGGCAAGCTCGCGGTCTGCTTCCTCGAACCGGCCGAGATGGAGCAACGCCGCCCCGGCGTTCTGGCGAGCCCGGCACTCCCAGATCGCATCGCCGACTTCGCTCGAGATACGAGCCGCCTCGGCATTGTCGCCATAGGCGTTCTCGAAATCGCCGAGGTGTATGCGGACCGCTCCCCGGCGGACGAGTACCCGCGCCCGTGCGTGGTAGTCCGCGCCGTTCAGCGCGTCGTCGAACGCGGCCAGCGCTTCCCGCCGCCGCCCGGCCAGTCCTAGGGCCGTCCCGAGACTCGCGCCGACCTCTACTCTGCGGTCGTCAAGCCCGTCGGCCAGTGCGGCGCGCAACCCGCGTCGCAGATACCGCAGCGCCACTCCGACCCGGCCCTGGTTGCGCTCGATGATCCCAAGCGCGTGCAAGGCGAACGTGGCCTCAAGCGGTGTGGGACCCGAGCTCAGTATGGCCCGGGCGCGACGGGTCGTGGCCTCGGGCTCGGACATCGCCAGCGCGGGCAGCTCCTCGGCCGCTCGCTCGATCCGCACCCGTCGATCCTAATGGTCCGAACTAGTGCCCTGGGCGGGACATCTTTTGGCGCCGGAAATGATCGGAACTGCGACATCTCTCCGGTATCGTCCGTCTCTGGATCCTATGAGGGGAAGGCACAACGATGACCGTAAGGCGCGGTAGCCGTGAGGCATTGAGGCAAGAAGTAGACCGCTTGGAGCGCAATAGCGCCGACCGCACCCGGGGACGCCAGTTCCCGCTCGGTGCGAAGTGGGATTCCACCGGTGCCCAGGTGGAATACCTCTACCGTAACCACCAGTTGATGTGCGACGCGGACGACCTTGACCAGGTGCTTGATGCGTTCGATCAGGTCGGCGCACAGCGACCGGCTGCCGTCAATGAGGGCCCGGTGGGACTGAAGGTACTGGACATAGGTGATCGCGACGCGGCTGAGCTGGCTGAACAGCTGCTCGGCGTCGTCGACGAGGACACCGTCGCACTCAACTACGTCCTGGAGACCCAGAGCAACACGGTCATGTGCCCAGCTACGGAGCCAGTGCCGTGGCCGGGGCCGACGCCGGTTCTCGGAGAACCGATCGGCCCGGGCCGTCCACGCCTGGCGGTCATCGACACCGGCTACCACCCGCCCGTGGCCGTGCAGTCGGGTTTCGCACGATTCGCCGCGGTCAAAGACAACTACGAGCCCGACGACGAGGTCTACGTCGAGGGCACCACTACCATCCGCCCTTACGGTGGCCACGGGACCGCGACCGCCGCGAGGCTGCTGGCCGTGTCGGGTTCGGAATCGGTGACCGTTCAGGTGCGTGACTGCCTGGTGGGCGGCGCGGTCGACGAGCTGACCATCGTCGAAGACCTGGACCGGGTTGTGCGTGCCGGAGTGGACGTCGTATGCGTCCAGGCCGGTCTATACGCCCGGGCTGGTTGTTCACCCAAAGCCTTCAACGCTTTCTATCGTCGGGTACTGCGCCGGCATCCGGACACCGTGATCGTCGTCGCCGCTGGAAACAACGGAACGGACGCGCCATTCTGGCCGGCCGCTTATCCGTGGACCACGGCCGTCGGTGCGCTGACTTCGGGTGGCGACGCGCGGGCCAGCTGGACGAACGTCGGGCACTGGGTGAACCTCTACGCGTCCGGGGAAAACGCCGTTGTCCCCTTCCCACAGGGCACATACGAGTATCTGGACGGCACGAGTGCCGAGATCACCCAGGGGCATGTGTTGTGGTCTGGAACTTCTTTCGCCGCGCCGGTAGTTGCCGGGATGATCGCGAGGCGGATGGTGGAGCGCGGAGTGAGCGCACCCGTGGCTCGCGACATCGTCCTGGAAGAAGCGCGTGTCGCCGGGCTCACCAGCACGGGGCCGCGCGTCGTCCTGCCGTGACAGACGACACGACTTCCGGAGTCCGGTCCGTGTAAATGATCATCGAAACCCGTCACAGGTGTGGATGGGTGAATCTGCCGACGCGACATCGGCCGTTCGGCCGAAGTTTCGCGGTCGGCAGGCGCTTGGCTTGCCCATTCCCCTGTGATGAGTAATCTCGTTAAAGTGAGTTTTGGACGGCGAATACCGCAGGAAGTCCCGATCGACCCGGAGATCACGGCTGAGTTGCGGGCGGCTGACGAAGAGGCGCGGCAAGAGTTCGCCCAGCGTAGCTTCGAGGTCCTGGAGCGGCTCCGCAGTCTCTAGAGGTCGCACGGAGCACGTTCGGCCCCTGGAAGTGCCCGGTACTGACCGCAGGCCTCGCACGGCCTGTCGGCGGTAGCGCCCGTCCGGCCCGGACGTCGTAGTGTAGAGCTGATGCCCAGGACGAACGCAGGGCCGAGGAGTCTCGCGGACGACTTACGGACCCGAACCGACGAGGAACTCGCGGCGTTGCTTCGGCTGCGGCCGGACCTCGTCGTGCCGGTACCGGTCGACATCGCCCAGCTGGCATCCAGAGCCGTCACCCGTTCGTCCGTGGTCCGTGCGCTAGACCGGCTCGATCAGCTCTCGTTGCACGTCGTCGACGCACTGGTGGTGCTGCCAGACCCCACGTCCGCCGGTAACGTCCAACGGATGCTCGGTCTTCCGGCGCGCACAGTCCGGACCGTGCTGGAAGCATTGCGCGCCCGGGCCTTGACTTGGGGCGAGAAGCACGAGATCCACCTCGTGCGGGCCGTGGCCGAGATCATCGGTCCGCATCCGGCAGGGCTGGGACCACCCGCCCGGCAGTTACTGATGGCGCTGCCGCCGTCACGCCTGGCCACGATGACCACCGACCTCGGGTTGCCGACGAAGGGCGATCACGCTACCCACGCGGAGCTTGTGGCAGCGCACCTTGGTTCGGCGGAAACTCTGGAACCACTACTGCAGGGCTTGAGCCCGGAGGCGGCCGCCGCCTTGCGCGCGCTGGTCGACGGGCCGCCCACCGGCCGGGTGGAAGACGCGCGGCGCGAGGTCGACCTGGCGAACGTCCGGACCCCCATCGACTACCTGCTGGCCACCGGATTGCTGATACCTGTCGACGGCGACGCCGTGGTGTTGCCCCGTGAAGTGGGCCTGCACCTGCGCGGCGGTGTCATTCGCGGGAACATCCAGGTTGCTCCGCCGGAGCCGGAAGTTTCCTCCCGCGAGGTGGACATGGTGGACCGGGCAGCCGCGGCCAGTGCCTTCGAAGTCGTCCGGAAGGTCGAGACACTGCTCGATACGTGGGCGATGGATCCGCCTCCAGTGCTGCGTACCGGCGGGCTCGGGGTCCGTGACTTCCGCAAACTGCCCGCCTTGCTCGACACCGACGAGACAGGCGCGGCGTTGATCGCCGAGCTCGCATACACCTCGGCCTTGCTGGCGCCAGCCGACGGCGGCGACGAGGGGTGGCTGCCGACACCGGAGTACGACACCTGGCAGCGTGAAACCGTTGCCGCCCGGTGGGCCGTCTTGGCCGAGTCTTGGCTGCGCTCCAGCCGCACAGCCGGATTGGTCGGTACCCGCGACGACCGGGATCGGCTGATCGCCCCGCTCGGCGGTGACCTGGACCGCCCGGTTGCTTCAGAGATCCGGCGGCAAGTCCTCGACCTCCTGGCCAGTCTGCCGGCGGGCGCAGCGCCCGAACGCGATGGCGTCGTCGAGACCGTGCGCTGGCAGCGCCCACGGCGAGGTGGCCGGCTGCGAGACGACGTCGTCGGCTGGACTTTGCGGGAGGCGGAGACACTCGGTATCACCGGCCGGGGGGCGCTGGCGTCATATGTCCGTCCGTTGCTCGGCGGCGGTGAGTCTGCGGCGACGTCGGCTGCCGTCGCCCTGACTGACCATTTGCCGGAACCGCTCGAACATGTGCTGTTGCAGGCAGACCTGACCGCAGTGGCACCCGGGCCGTTGCAACCGGAACTGGCCCGCGAGCTGAACCTGCTGGCCGACGTTGAAAGCCGCGGAGGTGCATCGGTCTATCGGTTCACCGCCGGCTCGATCCGCCGGGCGCTCGACGCCGGGCGGAGCGCGGACGATCTTCACCGGTTCCTTCTCTCGGCGTCTCGCACCCCGGTGCCGCAACCGTTGACCTATCTCGTGGACGACGTCGCCCGAAGACACGGATTGCTGCGCGTTGGTGCGGCGGCGTCGTTCATCCGTTGTGACGACCACGCGGTGCTCACGGAGATCCTGGCCGCTCCTCAAGCCTCAGCGCTGGGCATTCGCCGGCTGGCGCCCACTGTGCTGGCGTCATCGCTTGACGGTCTCACTCTGCTGGAGAGGCTTCGCCAGATGGGGTTCGCGCCGACCCCGGAAGACGCCAACGGCTCGATCGTCGTCGCGCAGGCCCGGCCGCGGCGTTCGCCGCCCCGGCCCGCCCCACAGCCGACCCTGGCCGAACGGCCCGCTCCGACCGAGACGGTCCTAGGCGCGGCCGTGCGTGCCTTGCGGGCCGGCGACCGCTCCGCCACGGTCCGCCCGCCCGACGCTGTGCCTGGCCGGTTGGGCCGGAGCGCTTCCGCCCAGATGCTCTCTGATCTTCGTCGCGCACTCGACGACGGCGCTTCGATCTGGATCGGATACGTCGACCAGCACGGTTCCACCAGCGAGCGCGTGGTGGATCCGGTACGCCTCGAAGGTGGCTGGCTCGCCGCCTTCGATCACCGCAGCAACGAGATCCGATCGTTCGCCGTGCACCGCATCAGCGGCGTTGCCGTCGTCGACGCATGAACCTGAACCACCACTACCCGCCGCCCCATTCCCGGTGATCGTCAGTACGTTGTGGTCGTTCTTGGCCATGCTGACCAGGAGCTTCGCGACGTAGCAACGACCACAACGTACTGACGATCACCGAGCGGGAGGTCAGCAAACCTCGTCGATCGGCTGCGCGCCGACCGAATCGTCGATCTCGTCGGTTCCGTCGTGGCCATCGGCATCGTCCGGCGCATCGGTGTCGCCATTGGTGTGATCGTGCAGGGGGTCCACACCCTGGGCGTCGCCATCCGGATCCCCGGTGATGTCGACGATCGCGTCGTGGTCGGTCTCGTCCGCGGGCAAGCGGTCCTCGGCCGGCGCCTCGGTGGGCGACGGCTCGGTCGCGTCAGCCTCGAGGGATTCCTGCACGAACTCGCGGATGAGATCGAAGTCGGGTGAGTGGTACTGGATGATCTCGTTGGTAAACGGCAAGCTGCGAATCTCAGCTTCCTGCACCCGCAGTGCCAACTCGGCGAAATCCTCGAGGCGCTGGCGGCCGATATCGGTCTTGATGTTGTCGCGGACCGCACTCTCCAGGTGCAGATATCTGGTTAGCAGGGTGAACGGGTTGGTTTGCTCGGCGATCGCGCCGAGCAGGCACCGTTGCCGGCGCATCCGCTCGTAGTCGTCGGAGACTGGTGGCGGGCCGCATCGCGCGCGAGCGAACCACAGCGCCTGGCCGCCGGTCAGATGCTGTTGTTCGCCTTCGTCGATCCAGTCGCGGGCGGGGGTGCAGGTGCCCCACGAGGTTGCCTGGGTACCCATAGGAATGGGGTACGGTACGTCGATCACGACGCCGCCGAGCGCATTGACCAGTGCCTGGAATCCGTCGAGATTCACCATGACGTAGTAGTCGATGTTGAGACCGAGGGCCTCTCCGACGGCCAGTTTGGTCGCTTCGGCGCCGGGGTTGTCGATGTCCTCGAAGTACTCGGGAAATTCCGCGGGGATGTTGTTGTAAATGGACGAAACCCAGAACTCGGCCTCCGGTGCGCCACGGTAACCGTCCGGATAAACGTCGCGTAGCGGCCCTTCGGGGAAGGGTGTGTGCTGCAGATTCCGCGGGATCGAGAACAGGGCGGTGTCTCCGCTCACGGTGTCGACACTGGCCACCATGATGGTGTCGGCACGGACACCGTCGCGGTCTGCACCTCCGTCAGATCCGAGGAGCAACACGTTGACCCGTTGCTCCCCGGCCCACGGGTCTTCGTTGGTGGCCGCCGGCGGAATGGTGAGGCTGTGTCGTTCTTCCTCATCGGGGAAGACCGACTGGATGAAGTCTCGTTGGGTGAAGGCGTAGTGTGAACCGATACCCATCGGGGTGACGACCGCGGCCGCCACCGCGATCACGATCACGACGGCGAGCAGCCTTTGCGCCACGTGGAGTCGCGGGGGCTCCAGCAGATAGAAGCTGACGACGGCGATCAGCAGCCAGACCGCTGCGACGCCGAGCAGGCCGTAGCCGATGAGGTTGACCCGATCCGCGTCGGCGCCAAGACGGGCCAGCCGAACCTGTCCGGCGCGCCACATGTAGAAACCGACGACGGCCAACCCGAGAAGGAACCCGCCCAGGATGACATACCCGATGCGGCGACGGCCGGCAGCGATCAGTCCGACGCCTGGAATGAGCACACCCAAGACGGCGCGGCGTAGGAATCGCGCGTAGCCGCTGCCGCCTGGCCGGAGCTTTGACCCCGCATCACCGGACGGTGGGCGTCTCGGACGATCTTGTGGGCTCATTGGTTTCATTATCCTTTACCCCGATACGCGATTCCTAGCCCACTCCTTCCCGACGATCTTCGCTGCGCGCCAGTGTCACCGCGTCCCCCTCGCTGGTCGCCGCCCGGGCTACCCAGCCGGCCAACACCGGGGCCAGTTCAGAGCCGATGGTCACGGCCGGCAACGGCTACTCTGAAGAGGTGGTCAGCAGCATCGAGGCAACCGGTGGTGTGTGATGACCGCTGGTGGACCGCAAGGGCGCTCATGGGGGAGCATTGCCTAGATGCGGGTCTACCGCGAGCGGGTTTGCTCGTGACCACCGGATGGCGATGCCGACATTGGGACGGTCGCAGACCGTGATGAAAGAACCGGGAGAAAGCCAGGCGTGACCGACGGACCACTGATCGTTCAGAGCGACAAGACGCTCCTTCTCGAGGTAGACCACGACCTGGCAGACGACTGCCGCCGGGCGATCGCCCCGTTCGCCGAACTCGAGCGCTCACCCGAGCATGTGCACACCTATCGGCTGACGCCCCTCGGACTGTGGAATGCCCGCGCCGCTGGTCACGACGCCGAGCAGGTTGTCGACACCCTGATGAAGTACTCGAGGTATCCGGTACCACATGCGCTGCTGGTGGACGTGGCCGAAACCATGGCACGCTACGGTCGGCTCCGTCTGGAGACGCATCCGGCACACGGCCTGGTCCTGCATACGTCCGACCGCCCGGTACTGGAGGAAATCCTCCGATCCAAGCGGGTGAAACCGCTGGTGGGTGCTCGCATCGACGAAGACACCGTGATGGTGCACGGCTCCGAGCGCGGCAACCTCAAACAAGTGCTCATCAAGCTGGGCTGGCCCGCCGAAGACATGGCAGGTTACGTCGACGGTGAGGCACACGAAATCGCGCTGGACGAGGACGGCTGGTCGCTGCGGCCGTATCAGCGGGAGGCCGCCGAGGGCTTCTGGCATGGCGGATCTGGCGTCGTGGTCCTGCCGTGCGGTGCCGGGAAGACCCTGGTGGGCGCCGCCGCCATGGCTCATGCGAGCAGCACCACGCTGATCTTGGTGACCAACACCGTCGCCGCCCGTCAGTGGCGCGACGAACTGATCAAACGGACCAGCCTGACCGAGGACGAGATCGGCGAGTACTCCGGTTCGAAAAAAGAGATCCGGCCGGTCACCATCGCCACTTATCAGGTGATCACCACCCGCCGGAAAGGCGCCTACACACATCTGGAGCTTTTCGAGGCGCGTGACTGGGGCCTGATCATCTACGACGAGGTCCACCTACTGCCGGCGCCCATCTTCCGGATGACCGCGGACCTTCAGGCGCGCCGGCGCCTGGGCCTGACCGCAACGCTCGTGCGCGAAGACGGCCGGGAGGACGACGTCTTCACCCTGATCGGCCCGAAGCGATACGACACCCCCTGGCGCGAGATCGAGAACCAGGGCTACATCGCCCCGGCCGAATGCGTCGAGGTCCGGGTGACCCTGTCCGAGGGTGAGCGGCTCGCCTACGCCATGGCGGAGGCGGACGAGCGCTACCGGCTCGCTTCCTGTACCGACACCAAAACCCGGGTGGTGGAGCAGCTGGTCCGGCGGCATCACGGCGACCGCACGCTGATCATCGGCCAGTACATCGACCAGCTGGACGAGCTCGCGGAGCGGCTGGACGCCCCGGTGGTGAAAGGTGACACGACCGTACGCGAACGGCAGCGGCTCTTCGAGGCCTTCCGTACCGGTGAACTCAGCACGCTAGTGGTCAGCAAGGTCGCCAACTTCTCCATCGATCTTCCCGAGGCGGCCGTGGCGATCCAGGTGTCGGGCACGTTCGGCTCGCGGCAGGAGGAAGCACAGCGGCTAGGGCGCATCCTCCGGCCGAAAGCCGACGGCCGGACTGCTCGCTTCTACTCCGTCACTGCCCGCGACACGGTCGACCAAGAGTATGCCCAGCACCGGCAGCGTTTCCTTGCCGAGCAGGGTTACGCCTACGAGATCACCGACGCTGAAGAAATCGTCCCGTAGCGTCCGTTGGCAAGGCCGGCGAGCAGCCTGGCGCAGGCGGCGGCGCGCTCGGCAATCGATGGGACGTCGATGTACTCGTCGGCGGTGTGCGCACCGCTGCCGATGGGGCCGAGACCGTCCAGAGTGGGAACACCCAGAGCCGCGGTCAGGTTGGCGTCGGAACCACCGCCGGCGAACGTCGTGGTGATGTCCAGCCCTAGTCGGCGGCCGGCATCCAGGTAGGCATTCGCCAGTTCGGTGGCCGGTTGTCCGAACGGCGGACGCCCGCCGAAAGCCGTCAGCGTAGTGGCGGTTCCTTCGACAGGTCCTGGCCCGGTGAGGCCGCGTAGGCTTTCGTGCACGGCGGCTTCGGCAGCGCTGTCGTCGAAGCGGCAGTCGATGTGCACGTGGGCCGCGTCGGGGATGATGTTGGGCCGGGATCCGCCACCGGCCAGTACGGCGTTGACGGAAGCGCCCTCGACACGAGCATCCAGTTCCTGGACCGCGATGATTTTGTGCGCCAGAGTCTCGAGCGCATTCGCGCCGGCGCCGGGGTTGGTCCCGCTGTGCGACGCGCGGCCGGTGACGTCCAGCTGGAAGCGCTGCACTCCTCGCCTGGTCGTGACGATCGCACCGTTGCGCCGGGCCGACTCGAACACGAGGGCGACGTCCTTGCCGGCCGCCTCAGCTTCGATGACCGTACGTGAGTCTCGCGAGCTCGACTCCTCGTCGCCGTTGAAGAGCAAAGTCAGGTCCAGCCCGGCCAGCTCGTCCGCGGTCAGCTCCGACAACGCCGCCAGCATGACCACCACACCACCCTTCATGTCCGCCACGCCCGGGCCGAAGGCGCGGTCTCCGGTGACGGTGAACGGCCGGGCCGCGGCGGTGCCAACCGGGAACACGGTGTCGACATGGCCGATCATCAGTACGGAAGTGAGTGCTGGGCCGGAGCCTGTTCGCCTGGCTCGGAGCACGTCCGGGCCATCGGTGACAACTCTCTCGACCGTGCATCCGAGTTTCTCGAGAACCGGAGTGATCAGGTTGTAGACCGCAGTGATTCCGCCGTGGTCACCTGGCGCGCTGTCGGTATTGACCAGGGCGGTGAGCAGGCCGAGCCACTCCTGGTCCGGGGTGGTGAGACCCTGCGTGGAGGTGGTGCACACTGTCGGCTCCTGATTCGGATCGGTGGGCGGGGATGCTGATATTATCTGTTTCCGAATTGCATTCCTATGTATACCTGCCGGTTCGCCAGACCGCCACCCGGTGCGATCTCTGTGCGGTAGGGTTTGGTCCGTCCTTCGGGAAACAGAGAGGGGCCCGCGTTGGTCTCGAGGAGAACGTCTGAGAAGCAGCGCCAAGCACTGGTCGACGACGTGCGCCGCGCCTGCCGCGACGGTGAGCTGCGCCCTGGTGACATGCTGCCCACGGTGCGTGAACTCCGGGAGAAATACCGGCTCTCACCCAGAACGGTCACAGCTGAGCTCAAGAAGCTCGTCGACGCGGGACTGCTCCGGACCGTGCCACGCGTAGGAATCTTCGTCGCCGACACAGCGGCCACCGAGCCGGACAGCTATGTCATGTTGGTTCACCCTGGCCAGGGCACCGGAGGCCGAGGCGCCTCCGATCGGGTACGGCTCGGATTCGAAGAGCGGGTCACCGAACTCGGAGCAGCCAGTGCCTGCATGGATGTCGATGTGGCACTCCGGCAGGCGGCAGAAGGTGCCCTTCCGCCGATCGCCGGATTCTTCTTCGCGATGCCGGACCGGGCTGAGGACCTGCTTGCTCTTGGCGATCCGGGCGCGGCTCGAGTGCGTTGGGCTTCGATTCCCATGACGTCGCCGAAGCCGGAGATGGTGGTTGACATGGTCACCGCTGATCATGTCGATGGCGGACAGGCCGCCACCCGGCATCTGCGGCTGCGTGGCCACCGGCGGATCGCGTTTCTCGGCTTGCATGCACCGGAGGACGACGAGCCCAGCTACCACTGGTCGGGGCTGCGGATGCAGGGTTGGCTCACCGTTATGGAACAACACGACGAGCGCACCGACAATATGATCTTCCTGCCCGAGGAGCCGCCGGCTTCATTCGGTGCGCAGGCCGAAGTGGCGACCACGGTAGCTCGCCGGCTCATCGCGCGCCGCGATGTCTCGGCAGTGGTCTGTGCCAGTCGCAACGCGGCGCTCGGCCTGCTGAACGCGCTGCAAGATGCTGAAGTGCCACCGGAAGGCTGGCCGGCGGTCGTCTCGTTCGAGAACGTGGCCGAGGTCAGCGGTGGTGAGGTGACCGCGGTGCGAGTTCCGTGTGAGGACATCGGCCGCGAGGCAGCGCAGATCCTGTGGGAGCGACGGCACGGGCGGCTTACCGGGCCGCCGGTGGACCGGCGCCTGCCGATGCCGCTCATCCGTCGTGTCGATTCGCTCGACACCCTGGCGACGCTCAATTCGGGTGAGCCAGTCAATGTGATTTCCTGAGCTGAAACAAGCTCTGTTACCGCCTGCATCCCAAAAATTCGGCGCCATGACGCGAGTGCCCGACCTCTTCCTGCGCTGCAGCGTTGGCTGCTCGTATGGCCTGTGAGCTGCCATTATTCGATCTTTCCCCGGCAGGTGAGGGTGCCCACGATTATCGCCAGCGAGGCAGGTGTGGCGACTTCGTGGAGTTACTTGTTCGTTACGCGATAACAGTTGACATGCAAAGAGTTACAGACAAGACTCGCTGCATCCAACAAGGGGAGTCCAGGACCCGAACAAAGGAGTACAGATGGCGACACCAGCTCGTTTGCCAGGTGAAAACTCCCACGTACATTCCGGATTCACCCGGCGCGGCTTTCTCCGCAATGCCGGCTTGGTCGCTGCCGGTGGAGTCGCGGCGGGCGCGTTTGGACTCTCGAACGCCCGGGTCGCCTCCGCGAGCGAACTCGATTACACCTCGCGGGAAGTCTTCGATCTGTTCGACGCCGCGTATCAAGAGCACGGCATCGGGCCGGACAACAACAATGAAGCCGGCGGCCTGGCCTGGCAGCAGGCGTACGCGCTGGATGCGTTCGTCAAGATGTACGTGGCGCACGGGGACACGTACTACCTGGACCGCCTGATCGACAACGTCGACATCGTGCTCACCCACCGGGACAGTGAACGCGGCGTCACCGATTACCGCGGCCTGTCGCTGCCGGCGTGGCGGACGAGGCATCCCTACACCCTCGGGATCTGCGCGCTTCCCGACTCCAACGGCAACGTCACGCTCGAGATCCGCAGCGGCCGCAACAACGCCGACAGCGCACACGTCGAAGTGATTCATGGCGAGGGCGACACGTTCAGCCTGGTGGTGCGCAATGAGCGGTTCGACTTCACCGACACGTTCGAGAACCTGACCATGGACCCGTCGAGTCCGGACTACGCGGTGCGCCGGATCTACGACGCCTACCCCGGCTCGATCCTCTGTACCGGCCATGACCAGAACCTGGGCACCAGGCCGGCGGCCGGCAACGTCCCGATGTTCGCGGAGCCGTTCATCATCGCCGTTCACACCGGGATGATCACCTATCCGCTCGCCAGCTTCGCGCGGATCGTCAAGACCGACCCACAGCTCGCCAACGATCCCTATTACCAGGCGAAGGCTGACGAGTACCTCGCTGCGGTCGAGGCGGCCGTCGCCGTTCACGACGACGAATGGCGCGAGACCGACAACGGCGGCGGCTACTACTTCTGGGAGAAGGGCGTGCACACCGGCTTCGACGGCCAGGCACAGCCGATGAACCAGATCCTCGCGCTCGGGCGGACCGTTCTGGAACTGGCCGCGGCCACCGGTGACCCAGGGCATATCGCGCGGGCCACGGCGTTGGCGACCATGTTCCGCGACGAACTGCTCGAGCACAACGCGGACGGCATTGCGACACTGATCTGGTACTACTTCCCGACCTACTCAGCGGCGTGGAACGGCTACGGCAAGACCGGCTCGGCGGAGACCGACATCTCCATCCACAAGCCGCAGTACGCGGAAGCCAACGGATACAAGAACTTCGAAGACTTCAGTCACGGCGCGATCGGCGCGGACTTCGCGGTCTTGGCTTACCGGCTCGGATTCGGGTTCAGTCAGGCAGACATGGTCAAGCTGGCTGCCACGTTCACCGAGAATCTCGCGGTCATCGACGACGACGGGCTGGCCAACGTCCGCTACGTGGTGAACGGCACCGGCGCTACCCGGGCCAACCCGCTTGGTGCCGCGCGTTGGATGGCGCTGGCGGCATGGGACAACGCCATCGCCGACCACTGCTTCGCCATCTACGCCGACCGCGACAATCAGCCGACCCCCACCAGCGGCACCCGCCTGCTGGGCGTGGCCCAGCTCAACTGGGCAGCACACAGCGCCGGCACCAACAGGCGGCTGCGAAGGGTCCGGAGAGCGAAGCCCTGAGCCATCCACTCCGAGCACGATGTTCTGACACCACCGAGCAGAAGCGGATGAACGCCGATGACCATCTGGGCGAACCTGATCCACATCAGTTACAACTTCTGGAGCGATACGCCGGAGCCGCGCCGGGTCAGTGCCTACCGGGACACCATGCAGTTCGACGATGCGTTGTGGATCGAGCTCACACAGCACATGGCCGACTCCGGGCTGAACATGGCCGTCTTGGACCTGGGAGATGCGGTGCAATATCGCTCGCATCCGGAGATCGCCCTGAAGGACGCCTGGACGATCGGACGCCTCGAGGAGGAGCTGGCCCGGCTGCGTGAGCTGGGTTTGGAGCCGGTGCCGAAGCTGAACTTCAGCACCAGCCACGACGCCTGGCTGGGGATCTATCACCGCCAGGTCTCCACACCCGCGTACTACCAGGTGTGCCAGGACCTGATCGAAGAGGTCAGCGAGCTGTTCGGCACGCCGCGCTTCTTCCATATCGGTATGGATGAGGAGACGGCCGTCAACCAGCCTCGGTCTCGCTTCGTGGTGGTCCGCCAGCACGAGTTGTGGTGGGAAGACCTCGCATTCTTCGAGGACGTCGTGACCCGGTCCGGTTCGCGCCCCTGGGTGTGGTCGGACTACGCGTGGCGGCACCCGCAGGACTTCTATTGGCGCATGTCTCGGTCGACGGTGCAGAGCAACTGGCACTACGACCTGAACTTCACCGACGAGAACGAGGCCGATCGGCCACGGAAGATGGAGGTAGAGGTGCGTGACTGGCGTTACCTCACTTACCTCGATCTCGACGACCAAGGTTTCGAGCAGATCCCGACCGCCAGCAACTACCGCCAGGCCAAGAGCTTCGAGGCGACCGTCGAATTCTGCCGTCACCGGCTCGACCCGAGCCGTGTGCTCGGCTTTCTGCAGACCACGTGGAAGCCGACGGTCGCGGACTTCCGCGCCCATCACCTGCAGGCCATCGACCAGGTGGCCCGGGTGATCTCGGCCGATGGCGAGAACGGTGGTCCACGATGAACACCGCGGCCGAGCTGGCGGTCAACGGCGGTGAACCGGTTCGTACAGCGCCGTTCCCGCGGTGGCCTCAGTCCGGTGACGACGAAGCGAAAGCGGTGGCGGCCGTCCTGGAGTCGGGCCAGTGGGGCAGCACTCACGGGGACGTGGTCCGCACCTTCGAGCGGGAGTTCGCCGGCTACCAGGAGGCGGCCCATGGCGTGGCGGTCTGCAACGGCACCCTCGGCCTCACCGCGGCGCTGCGGGCGCTCGGTGTCGGCCTCGGCGACGAGGTCATCATGCCCGCCTACACGTTCATCGGGAGTGCGACATCGGCTCTGATGATCGGGGCGGTGCCGGTTTTCGCCGACATCGACCCGGCGACACATCTGCTCGACCCGAAGGCCGTCGAGGCGGCGATCACCGAGCGTACCGCGGCGGTGATGCCGGTGCACCTGGCCGGGCAGCCATGTGACATGGACGCGCTCACCGACATCAGTGAGCGGCACGGCATAGCGATCGTCGAAGACGCCGCCCAGGCTCATGGCGCCGAGTGGCGCGGCCGCAGGGTCGGCGCGCTTGGTGATGCGGGCATGTTCAGCTTTCAGACCAGCAAGAACATGACCGCCGGCGAGGGCGGAGCACTCGTCACCAACTCGCCGGAGATCGCGGAGCGACTGTATGCACAGGCCAACGTCGGGCGGATCCCCGGCGGTGCCTGGTACCAGCACGAGCACGTGGGTTTCAACCTGCGCATGACCGAGTTCCAAGGCGCCATTCTCCGGGAGCAGTTGCGGCGTCATCCCGAACAGGCCAGGCTGCGGCACACCAACGCCGCCCAGCTGGCCGGGCTCATCACCGAGATAGATGGCATCACCATCCCGGCCGAGGACGAACGCGTCACCGCGCACGGCCGCAACCTGTTCATGTTCCGGGTTCCCGGTCTGGGCGGCGGCGAGAACAAGCGCGCCTTCGTCCGAGCGGTGGCGGCAGAGGGAGTACCGCTGTCCGGAGGTTACGTCGGGCTACACCGAAACGCCGCGGTCAACGCGGAGATCGGCGTGATCACCGAGCGGCTGGGCCAGCCCCGGCCGACACCCGAACTCCCGATGACCGAACAAGTAATAGCCGAGGCCATGTGGCTGTCACCGCAGACGCTGCTGGGTGCTCGCCGCGACATCGAAGACATCGCCGCAGCACTCGAGAAAGTTCTGGCGCACACAGATCTGCAGACGAACGCGAACTGAGCGCGACCGCACGACGCGTGCGCGCTCATGACCGAATCGAGAAGGAGAAGACATGGACGGCACAACGATGCCGCGTCGGCGAGGTACCGCGAGGCTTCGCGTTCTGGCGGTCTTGGCTGCCACCGCGCTGGCCGTATCAGCGTGTGGCCTGTTCGACAACGGCGACGACGCGAACGTATCGGAGCCGGGCAGTGACGACGCGCCCGAACAGGTGCTGAAGCTCTCCAGCAGCAACCTCCCCATCATTGACCCGCAGGTGGTCACCGGAGGCATGTGGCTGTCGGCGCGCGGCATCTTCGAAGGGCTCGTCGTCCAGAACGAGGACGGCACCGACGTCGAGCCAGGAA
The DNA here is from genome assembly GCF_010122465.1 of Phytoactinopolyspora mesophila. NCBI lineage: Bacteria > Bacillati > Actinomycetota > Actinomycetes > Jiangellales > Jiangellaceae > Phytoactinopolyspora > Phytoactinopolyspora mesophila. The sequence continues at coordinate 417,369 of NZ_WLZY01000004.1, forward strand.
TGGCCGAGAGCTGGGAGGTCTCCGACGACGGGCTGGTCTATACCTTCCAGATCCGTGACAACGCCGCGTGGTCGAACGGCGACCCGGTCACCGCGTCCGACTTCGAGCGGACCTACGAGCGGCTGTTCACCCCCGAGGCGGGAGAGACGGGGGGCAGCACATCCGGCGCCAACTCTTACCAGACGGCGACCAACATCAAAGGCGCTACCGACCTTCTCGACGGCAGCAGTGAGGACTTCTCCGACGTCGGAGTCCGGGCCGTAGACGACCTGGTGCTCGAGATCGAGCTGGACTCGCCCACCCCCGGATTCCTGATGTCGTTGACCCACCCGTCCTTGCTGCCGCTGCACATGGACACGGTGGAGGAGCATCCACAGGACTGGCAGGAGGCCGAGCACATCGTCAGCAACGGCCCGTTCGCCATCGACCGGTGGGTCACGAACTCGAGCATGACCCTCGTCCCGAACGAGCATTACTGGGATCCCGAGAACGTCCATCTGGACCGCATCGAGATCGCGTTGCTGGAGGCCGGAACGGCCGGGGCGGCGACCGTGCCGTACGAGAACGGCGAGGTCGACATCGTCGCACTGGCCAACGCGGACATCATCCGGATGGAGAACGATCCTGAGCTGGCCGAGCACCTGCGCGTCTCCGAAGCCGCCTCCTACGTCTACCTGGCGACGCTGCGCAGCGAGAACCCGCTGCTCGAAGACAGAGACATCCGCCGGGCGCTGGCGCTGGGCATCGACCGCGACTACGTCGCCGAGGTGACGCCGGACGGGCAGCCGGGACGTTCGCTGGTCCTCGGTTCGGTGCCGGGTTACGAGGCGGGTATCGAGGTCGACGACGACCTCGAAGAATCCCGACGGCTGCTCGAGGAGGCCGGATACCCGGACGGCGAGGGCTTCCCCGAGATCAACCTGCTGGCCGGCACCTCCAACGTGGACGTCGAGGCGATCGTCGACTCGTGGCGGCGCAACCTGGGCATTTCCGCGAAGGCGGACACGGTTGAGGCCGGTGTCCTGGTGGAACGCAGGTGGGCGGTCCAGGACGACGACTACGTGGGCTTCTACTACGGTTCCTTCGCCGGCACGCCGAACTGGCCCACGATGGTCAGCTCGCTGTGGTCGCCGCAGGACATCAAGGAGTTCAGTCTGCCGGCCGAGCAGTGGACCGAGTATCAGGAGATCCAGGCTGACACCGACCTGTCGACCGGTGAGCGCAACGAGCAGCTGAACGAGCTACTGGACGAGTACGCGAGCCCGGAGGCACACGAACTGGCCGCTCTCGTCGACGAAGCGATGTCCGAGCTGGACGAGGCCCGGCAGGAAGAATTGTTCAAGGAAGCGGCCAAGCTGCGCGAAGAACAGCATTTGATCATCCCGGTGCTGTGGAAAGACCGCTACTTCGCGATCCGGCCGACGATCCAGGGGCTGAACCTGCGGCCTTCTTCAGATGCCTACTACTTCAAGGGCATCCACATCGTCGCTGACGACTAACAGGCCTGCCGAATCATGATCACTAGTGCACGACACCACTCCGGGGAGGGTGCCTGATGGGTTTCGCGACGTATTTGGGTAAGCGCGTCGCACGTATGGTGCTCTCCCTGGTGGCGGTCTCCATGATCACGTTCACCTTGCTGCAGATGGCGCCGGGAAGCTTCGCTGACATCCAGCGGATCAGCGCCGGCGCCGCGCAGTTCGGGGGCGCCGGTACCGAGGACATGGTGCACGCCTTCGCCTCGCGTTACGGCGACGACATCCCTGCCTGGCAGCAATATCTGATCTTCATGAAAGGCGCTGTCACCTGGGACTTCGGCCCGTCGTACAAATATCCGACGCAGGACGTGCAGGACATCATCGCCCAAGGCTTCCCGATCTCGGCCACCATCGCCATCATCGCGGTTGTCCTCTCGTTGATGATCGCCATCCCGATCGGTGTCTACGCGGCAGTGCGACAGAACTCGAAGGCCGACCACAGTGCGATGTTCTTGATCACGCTCGGTACCGCACTGCCCAATTACCTGACCGGCGTGATCCTGGTCCTGTTCTTCACCCTGACGCTCGGTGTCTTGCCATCGAGCGGATGGGACGGTCCGCAATACATGATCATGCCGGTGCTGGCGCTGGTTCTCGGGCCCACAGCGGTCCTGGCCAGGTACGTGCGTTCCAGCATGCTCGAAACACTGCGCGAAGAGTACGTTGTGGCGGCGCTGGCCAAAGGTGGCCGGCACGCCACGGTGATCACCCGGCACGCACTGCGGAACTCGCTGATCCCCATCGTGACGGTGCTCGGCCCGCTGCTGGCGTCGCTGATGACCGGCACGGTGTTCGTCGAAGCTCTGTTCCGTATTCCGGGCCTGGGGTTGTACTTCGCCCAGGCCGCGGCGAGCCGGGACATGCCCCTGCTGATGGGCACTGCGCTGTTCTTCGCGCTGATCTTGATGACCATGAACCTGATCGTGGACCTCGTGTACGGGTACCTCGATCCCCGAATCAGAGCGGCTGGGGGTGTTAGCCGGTGGCGCTCGCAGCAGAAGCGATCGGTCAGCCAGACGGCGTAGAAATCGAGAAAGCCAGGAGCCACTGGTCGCGTGCGTGGGGCCGGTTCCGGGCGAACCGCCTCGCGTTCATCAGTTTGATCTTCTGTGGAATCCTGGTGGTGACGGCCATCGCCGCGCCGTGGATCGCGCCGTATCACTTCACGGAGACCAACCCCGAGGCCCGGCTGGCGCCGCTCGGCACCGAAGGCCATCTCCTGGGTACCGACTTGCTCGGGCGGGACATCTTCAGCCGGCTGATCTACGGCTTGCGCACGGCGCTGTTCGTGGCGTTCGGCGCGGAGCTGGCGTCGTTGCTGGTCGCGATCATCATCGGTCTGTCGGCCGGCTACATCGGTGGGCGCGTCGATCAGGGCCTGATGGGCATCACCGACGTCATGTATGCCTTCCCCAGCTACCTGTTCGCGATTGTCCTGGTCACGGTCATGGGGCGCAGCCTCTGGGCGGTGATGCTGGCGATCGGGATCTCGTCCTGGGTTACCCAGGCCCGGCTGGTACGAGCGCAAGTGCTGAGTGTGAAGGAACGAGAATACGTGGAGGCGGCCCGGTCGATGGGCGCCTCCGGAACCACCATCTCGTTGCGCTACATCCTGCCGAACGCGGTTGGACCGCTGCTGGTGACCACCAGCTTCGCGATCCCGGCGGCGATCAGTGCGGAAGCGGGCCTGGCGCTGCTCGGACTCGGTGTACAGCCACCCACGCCGTCGTGGGGGTCGATGATCTCCGAAGGCATCGGCTACATCCTGGCGGCGCCGCACATGCTGTTCCTGCCGGCCACCCTGTTCGCCCTCACACTGCTGGCGTTCACCTGGGTGGGCGACGGAGTCCGGGACGCCTTCGACGCCAGTGGGGAGAGCCGATGAGCGAGCCGCTGCTGGAGGTACGCGACCTGCGAACCGATTTCGCGCTCAAAGACCGCGAGTTGCGCGTGGTCGACGGTGTCAGCTTGACGGTCGAGCAAGGACAGGCGCTGGCGATCGTCGGGGAGAGCGGCAGCGGTAAGAGCGTGACCATGCGCAGCGTGATGCGGGTGCTGCCGAAGACGGGCCGGATCGTGGGTGGCACGGCCAAGCTCAACGGCAGGGACGTGCTCGCGTTGTCCGAACGCCAGATGCGGCAGGTGCGCGGACGGGAGATCGGCATGGTCTTCCAGAACGCGATGGAGGCGCTCAACCCCACCTTGACTCTGGAGCGGCAGCTCACCGAACACCTGCGCTGGCACGGCATCTGCGACCAGGCTGAAGCCAAACGCAGAGCCATCGAGACGCTTGGCGACGTCGGCATCCCGGAGCCGGAGAAGCGGATCCGCACCTACCCGTTCCAACTGTCCGGCGGCATGCGGCAACGCGCCATGATCGCGATGGCGATGGTGGCCCGGCCGAAACTGTTGATCGCCGACGAGCCGACCACAGCCGTGGACGTCACGGTCCAGCGGCAGATCCTCGACCTACTCGCCACCCTCAAGGAGCGCGGCACCGGCGTCATCATGATCACCCACGATCTGGGTGTCGCGCGGTATTTCTGCGACGAGGCCATCGTGATGTACGGCGGGCGGGTCGTGGAGCAGGCCTCGGTCCGCTCGCTGCTCGCCGAACCGGCGCATCCCTACTCCGCCGGTTTGCTCCGTTCGACGGTGGAGGTCGGCGGCCGGCATCGTGCGCTGACACCGATTCCGGGAGCGCCGCCGGATCTGGCCTATCGGCCGTCTGGTTGTGTCTTCCATCCCCGCTGTGACCAGGCCGAGGAGAGCTGCCGGAAGAACGAGCAGCCGCTCCTGCCGCTGCCCACCCCGGTACCCGCGGGCGGACGGGACGTTGCCGCGAGACCCGACACGACGACCACCACCTCGCGAGTGGTGGCCTGCTGGAAGGCGGTGGAGCGTGGTTGACGTGACCCAGAACGCGGCCGTGGGCGACACCCGGTCCACGACGGTGGGCGGCGACGCCGGCGTCACGCCGGTGGTGGCCGCCGAAAGCGTCGACAAGGTGTTCGCGACTCGTGCCGGCGACGTGCACGCCGTGCGGGATGTGTCGTTGGCTGTGCAGCCGGGAGAGACCTTGGGTCTGGTCGGCGAGAGCGGAAGTGGCAAATCCACGATGGCCAGGCTGCTGATGGGCCTGCTCCCGCCGACTTCCGGCACGGTGCGATTCGACGGCGTCGACCTGTCGACGATGCGGGGCGCGTCGTTGCGCCGGCTCCGTGCCCAGATGCAGATGGTGTTCCAGAACCCCTTCGGTTCATTGCTGCCGCACTACAGCGCGGTGGCGAACGTGGCCGAGCCGCTGCGGCTGCACAAGCGCGGTGACAAGAAGTCTCGCCGGGAGCAGGCGATCGAACTGCTTGAACTAGTGGGGGTGAACCCGCGCTTCGCCGACCACTATCCGCGCCAGTTCTCCGGTGGTCAGCAGCAGCGGGTGGCCATCGCCCGGGCACTCGCCCTGGAACCGCGGCTGCTGATGTGTGACGAACCGACGTCGTCCCTCGACGTCTCGATTCAGGCGCAGGTGCTGGCCCTGCTGGAAGAGCTGCGCAACCGGCTCGGGCTGACCGTCGTGTTCATCTCCCACAACCTGGCCGTGGTCGAGCGATTCGCCGATCGGGTCGCCGTGATGTGCCTGGGCCGAGTGGTCGAGATCGCCCCGGCCGAAGTCCTGTTCGACCGGCCACAGCACCCGTACACACAACAACTGCTGGCGGCCATTCTGCCGGTGACCAGTGATCCGCCTCCATTGCCACGCAGCACGTGGCAGCCGGAAAACGGCCTTGATGGGGAGCTGCGTGAAGTGGCCCCAGGCCATTTCGCGCGCGATGCGTCGCCTGGCGCGAGGGAGTGAAGTGATGAAGGAGTACCCGCATCTCAGCGTCGTGCTGGATGAGGTGTCAGCTCGCGAGGGCCACGCCGAGGGGCAAGCACCCTGGTGGACGTACTGCGCGGAGGTTCTCGACCACGTACGTGTGCCGTACGACGTGGTGCCGGCCATCGGCGATCTCGGTCTGGACGGACCCGGCGTGCTGCTTTTCCCGGAGGCACCGTCGCTGCCCGACGATCAGGCCGCGGCCGTCCGCGCGTGGGTCGAGGGTGGCGGTGCGCTCCTGTGCACCGGCGCCGGCTCACTGGGTGCGGCGTTCGGTGTCGCCGAGGTGGATCCTGTCGCCGACGGGTACGTGCTGATCGACGGCGCTGACGGCTGGCTGGACGGCGTGGACGTGCCGCTGCGAGCCCAGGGTGGAAACAAGCTGGCCGTCGGGACCGACGCGGTTGTGCTGGCCAGTTGGGCGCATGACAAAACGCCGGCGATCGTTCTGGTTCATCTGGGCCTCGGTGTGGCGATCTTCTCCGGCGTGGACATCTGGCAGAGCATCGTCCGGATCCAGCAAGGCGATCCCGTGTATACCGACGGTGTGCCCGCCGCCGACGGCAGTGCTGCCGTCGACGACGGCTCGCTGAAATGTGATGACGGGATCGTGCTGTCCTACGAGACCGACCGGGAGGTGCCGCCGCAGTCCGCTGTCCGGCGCGCGGAAGGGCGCGCCGGTCTTGACCCGGTGCCGATCTTCCACCGCCCGCACGCCGACCTCTGGCGCGGCGCCTTCCTGCAGCTTCTGCTTGGCGCCGCCCGGCACTGCGGGGTGGTGTTGCCCTGGTTGTACTACTGGCCCGCCGGAGTCCCGGCGGTGGCTCACCTGTCCGTCGACTCCGACCGCAACTCGATCGAAGACGCCGCGACGTCACTGGATCTCTTCGACGAGATCGGCGTCCGGACCACCTGGTGCCACGTCTATCCGGGCGGCTACGACACCGCGACGGTCGAGCGGATCGGTGCGGCCGGACATGAGCACGCCCTTCATTTCAATGCTGTAGGTGACGCGGACATCGCCTCGTGGGGCTGGGCACAACTACGCGCTCAGCACGCGTGGGCGCAGGCGATGACCGGACACGAGGAGATCGTCTCCAATAAGAACCACTACACCCGCTGGGAAGGCTGGGACGAGTTCTACCGCTGGTGTGTGCGGCTGGGCATCGAGATCGACGAGACCCGCGGGCCGAGCAAACGCGGCAATGTCGGTTTCCCGTTCGGCACGGCGCATCTGGCCAAGCCGATGTCCGGTACGCGCCGCCTTGACGTCTTGATGCTTCCGATGCATGCCCAGGACTTGGCCTGGACAACACACGAATCGGTGCGCAACGTGATCCTCGACCAGGTTGTCGCCCAGCACGGCGTCGCCCATTTCCTCTTCCATCCGGTGCACCTGCATCGGCGCTCGTTCGTTCGGGACGCGTGTCGCGACGTCGTCGCGGAGGCGACCCGCCGGGGGCTGCCCTGGTGGACGGCGGCGCAGCTCAACGCCTGGGAACGGCTCCGGCGAAACGTCGTTCTGGACGTCCGCCACGAGGCAGGCGGCGGGTTGGCGATCAGCGCGCACGCGCCCAACGCCATTCCCGGGGCCGCCATCATGCTGCCACTTCCGGACCCGTCAGCACAGGTGGAGACCGCCTGGTCCGATTCCGGCAGCCCGGTCCGGCCCGCTGTCGTAGAGAGGCACGGAATGACGATGCTGGAATTGGCCACCGATCTGGCCGAAGGGACCACGACGCTGCACGTCACCTGGGCGGCCGTCGCGGCGGCGCCGGACGGGGAGCTCGTGCGATGACCGAGACGCAGACCGCGCGCAATCATCCGGCGCCCGCCACTCCTGAGCTGATGGACCGGTACCTCGGCGAGATCTCGGCCATTCTGACGACCATCCGGGACGAGGAAGCCGCGGCCATCGAGGCCGCCGCTGACACCATCGCCCGGCACATCGCCGATGACCGGCTGGTCTACATCTACGGACCAGGCGGGCATTCCAATCTCGCGGCCCAGGAGGTCTTCTTCCGTGCTGGAGGACTAGCGCACATGAGTGCGATTCTCGACGACGGCACACTCCTGTCCAGCGGCGCGATGCGATCGATGGCGATGGAGCGCACCCCCGGATACGGGACTGTCGTGCTAGCGGACAACGACATCGGCGCAGGCGACCTGCTCGTCCTGGTCAACGCTTATGGAATCAACGCCGCGTTGATCGACGCCGCGTTGTATGCCAAGCGCGTCGGCGCCGTCGTCATCGGAGTGTCCTCGAAAGTGCATGCCCAGTCCACGGCGCCGGATCACCCTGCGCGGCACCCGTCCCGGCAGGATCTCCACGATCTCGTCGATGTGCACATCGACACCAAGGTGCCGGTGGGGGACGCGGTGCTGCGGCTCGACGGTGTGGACGAGCCGGTGGCGGCGATCTCGACCTTCGTGAACGCGTACGCGCTGAACTGCTTGACCGCGTCGGCGACGGCTGCCCTGGTCCGGCGCGGCATCGACCCGCCAATCTGGCGCAGCGGCAACGCGCCCGGAGGCGATGACCAACACACGGGCATCGTCGAACGGTTCCGATCCCGGGTGCGGTGGCTATGAGCGCGGGCGCCGATCGGGTATTGGTCGGTAGCGCCGTCGTCGACATCACCCCGTCGGTGGGTTCGGCCATGGCCGGATTCGCGGTACGAGTGCAGCCGGCTCAAGACGTACACGATCCGCTGCTCGCGACGGCGGTGACCGTGGCCTCCGGGACGAGCATCTCGGTGATCGTCGCCTGTGACCTGATCAGCCTGGACCCGCCCGACGCCGCCGAACTGAGCCGGCGGATCGCCGACGACATCGGGGTGCCCGCGGAGTCCGTCGCGCTCACCGTCAGCCATACCCACGGGGGGCCCAAGGTGAAGGCCGTCGGCTTTGGCCGGCCCCGGGACGAGCAGTACGTACAGACCGCCTTCGCGGGGATCGTCGACGCGGCACGGCTGGCCTGGAAGTCGCGGCGGCCCGCGACGCTGCGAGCCGGGGCGGAAGAGCTGCGCACGGTGGCCCACAACCGGCGCGGCACCGGCGTGATCGATCCGCTGGTGATCGCCGCACAATGGGCCGATGATTCCGGAGAACCCATAGCGACGCTCTTCTCGCACGCTTGTCATCCCGTGACACTTGGGCCGGACAACCTGTCCATCACTGCGGACTGGCCGGGAACCGCCCGGCGGCAGTTGCAGCAACGGACCGGCGGTGACGTGGTGTTCGTGCAGGGTTGCTGCGGCCAGCTCAACACCGGCCACCTGGCCACGGACAGTTTCAGCCTGGCAGCCGATCCGAACCGTAGCTTCGCCCAGGCCGAACGGATCGGCAAGAGTGTCAGCGACGCCGCGGCTCGTGCGCTGAATGGGGCGGCCCCGGTGCCGATCGGGTCAGTGCAAGCCCGGTCCGCGCGGGTCTACCTTCCCGTCACACCCGCACCCGATGCCGCCGCGCTCGACGAATGGGTCGCGGGCTGGCGACGGGATATCGCAGCCGCCACCGGCCCGGAACGCGGGCTGATGGAGGTGTGGATCCAATGGGCCGAATACTGGCGGGACCGGCCGTCGCCCGGAGGCATCGAGGTACCGATATCGGTGCATCGGTGGGGCGATTTCGGCATCGTGACGTTGCCGGGTGAGCCGTTCGTCGAGTTCGCGCTGGACCTCCGGCGCCGTCTGAACCGGCCGAACCTGCTGGTGATGGGCTATACCGGAGGTGTTCCCGGATATATCCCGCTGCGGTCCGAGGACTATGCGGCCGGCGGATACGAGATCGAGATGGCCTATCGCAGCTCTCGACTGTTCTCCGGGCCGTACACCAGCGATGCCGGGCCGACGCTGCTCGAAGCCGCGGTCGAGTTGGCGGCTGAGTGCGGCTTGTGACCGGACTCCGGCTTGTGGTCCGACTCCGGCGCTCCGCGCATCGGTGATCATGAGCACATGTGCGCCCTCACGGGGAACGGGGGCAGAAATCCGCTCACGATCACGGGGAAGGGGGGAGTCTTCGGGGGAGGTTCTCGGCCGGGACCGGCTCAGCTCAGCTGAGGGGGGCGGGCAGCGGATCGGTGTGGACCACGGTGAGAGTTGACACCGCGCGGGTGAGCACGACGTAGAGCCGGCGCAGTCCGTGGAGTTCCGCGGCTACGATCCGGGCCGGTTCGACGACCACCACGTGGTCGTATTCCAGACCCTTGGCCAGGCTGGCCGGCACGAGCGTCAGCGCTTCGTCGTCCTCCATCTGTCCGAAGGCGATTCCGTCGTCGGTGAGCCACCGTGCGACGTCGGCGAGGGTGGCGTCGGCGGCGATCACTCCGGCCGAACCCACCCGGGCGGTGACGTCGCGCACGGCGGCCGCCACGCTCTTGCCGAGCTCACTCGCGCTGATCTCCACGATGTCGAGCACACCCGGATTGGACCGGACCGGCTGCGGGGGTTCGACGCCCGGTGCGATCGACGGCAGCAACCGCGCCGCGAACTCGACGACGGCGGCCGGCACGCGGTACCCCTTGCGAAGAACCTCTAGGTGCACGTTCTGCTGGCCTAGGTGGCCCAGCGCTTCCGGCCACGCGGGGGTGGCCCACGGCGTCGTACCCTGAGCGATATCGCCGAGTACGGTCATCGACCCGCCTGCCGCCCTGCGGCCCACCGCGCGCAGTTCCATCGGCGACAGATCCTGGGCTTCGTCCAGCACGACGTGCCCCACGCCGCTGGCCCGTTCGATGACGCTCTGCGCCTCGTCGACCAGGACGGCGTCGGCGTGGCTCCACGGTGCGGACTTGGGCCCGCGGGCCGGTCGGTCCCACCGGATGAGCTGCTGTTCGGTGTCGTCCAGGACGCCGTCGGCCGCATTGGCCAGGAACTCCGCGTCGCCGAGCAAGCGCATGACGACCCTTTCGGCGTCCAGCGCTGGCCACAGGCCGTCGACGTAGGCCTTCACCGGGCGCGATCTCGCGACGGCGTTCTGTACGCGGTCGTCGGTGATCTCGCCTGAGGCTTCGATGCGCAGAAGCACGCGATGGGCCAGCCGCTGCGACAGCAGTGCGCGTCCGGTCGCGTAGCCCTCGCCGCGGGTCCGCAATACCTCGATCGCCTCGCTGACCTCATATGCCGGGACGCGCCAGGTGCGGCTGCCGCGGGGCACGAGGAGCGACTCAGCCGGCTCGGCGACGTGCGACCAGATCGCTCGCCGGACCACCTCGGCCATCCGGGCGTCGCCTTTCAGCACAGCGGCGTCCGAGGCGTCCTCGCGCCGTACCGGCACCGTCGCGGTCAGTTCCGGCATGGTCATCTGCCTGACGTCGACCTCACCGAGGGTAGGCAGCACCTGGGCGATGTAGTGCAAGAACGCTCGGTTCGGCCCGATGACGAGCACGCCTTGCCGGGCGAGCCGGTTGCGGTATGTGTGCAGCAAGTATGCCGCGCGATGCAGTCCTACCGCCGTCTTTCCGGTGCCTGGTGCACCCTGCACGCATACCGAATGGTCGAGCGTCAGCCGGACGACGTCGTCCTGTTCCGGCTGAATAGTGGCGACAATGTCGCGCATCGGGCCGACGCGTGGCCGCTCGATCTCCGCGGTGAGGATCTGGCTGGTGACGTCTGGTTCGTCCGGGTCGAGTGGATGCTCGTCTTCGTACGAGGTCAGCTCGCCGTCGGCGAAACCGAACCGGCGTCGCGTCACGACGTCCTGTGGATCCCGGCGGCTTGCTTGGTAGAACGCTCGCGAGACGTCCGCGCGCCAGTCGATGACGACGGGATCGCCGGCCTGGTCCATGACGTGGCGGCGGCCGATGTGGAATGTCTCGGTTGCGGCCTCGGTGTCGCCGGTGGTGGCGCCCGTATCGGACTCGCCGGTATCGTGGCGCAACCGGTCAATCCGGCCGAAGAACAACGGCAGAGCGGGATCGTCTTCCAGAGACTTGGCGCGCCGGTTCAGTGATGCCTTCAGATACTCGGTGGAGACGGCGTCCCCGCCCTGAGCGTTGAGCGCGAGCGTGCGCTCCCGCATGGCCCGTAGGTCGTCCCTGGCACGTTGCATATGGACGCGTTCAGCGGCGAGCGTCTCATTGCCGGACGAATATTCGGACGGCTGTCCCACCGGATGTGGAACATGCGGATCGGGTGGCGACGCGGCGGACACGGGCACAAACCTCCTCGGGCTCGGCGGAAGATCGAACGTTTCCGACGGCCCGGGAACCGGTCCGGTCGTGAAGAGCACAGAACATTAGCCAGCTCGGCCGTCGGCGTCAAATCCGCTCCGAGATGGCGCAGGTGGTGGCGTGGGGCGCACGGGGGCAGCGCCACCACGCCACCGGTTTCGGCGGGTCGCTCGGAATGGACATCGTCCACCCGGGGCGACTTCGAGCCGCTTCGACTGGCGTCAGGCCGACGTGGATATCTCGACCCGGTGCGGCGCGGTACCGGCATACACGTCGGCCACGGTGACCGTCAGGACGCCGGCGTTGTACGAAGCCGTCACCTTGCCCGGGTCGGCAGCTACCGGCAACGCGACCGCGCGCCGGAAGCTCCCGTAACGGACCTCCTGGATGCGACGGCCGTTGGCTTCTTCGTCACGGCTGTCCTTGCGCTCACCGCGGACGAGCAGCTTGCGGCCCTGAACCTCGACGGTGACGTCCTGCTCGGGGTCTACCCCGGGAAGGTCGAACCGGGCCACGAGGTTGTCGCCGTCGCGCTGGACGTCGGCGGCCGGAGCGAACCCGTTGCTTGCGGTAGGAGTGCCCCAGAGCGTCTGGAAGGCGCGGTCGAAGTCGGCGAACGGCCGGAGTGCGAGAGTGGTGTTCATGCTGGACTCCTTGTCTTCGTCATGCCTGGGATGACCAGGTCTGACAAGTAGAACTTGAGTCGAGCCGACTCAATTCCAGCATGGTGTTCACCCGGAGCGATCAGGCAGCCGTGGCCTGTCCACCCAGCCATGGATCGAAGCCGTCGTCGATGCCGGCCCAGCGGCTTAGGCCGGAGCTCATTTCGGCCGGGGTCAACAGGATGTCGGTGAAGGCGTTGCGCAGCCGGGACCGCTCGTTGCCGGTGCCGGTGATGACCAGCCGGGTACTGGGCTTGGTGCCTACCCACGTGCCGCCATCGCCGATGGCGAGCTGGCCGCCCGCGCCGTCCCAGATGCAGAGGGCGTCGGGCCGGGTGGGGAGCCAGAACCGGCCGCGGGACCGGATTCTGCCGGAGGCGAGCCGCTCGATGGACGCCATGAGGCGAGCTGGGTGGAACGGCCTGCTCGAATGCAGATCGAGGGTCCATGTGGGCCCACCTGGCTCGCTGGCGACGAGGGCCGGCTCGATATTCCGGGGATCGTTGCGCAGGGCTGAGCGCATCGGATCATGATGCTGGCCGAACAGCCACGTGCCGTTGATGCCATGCAGCCCGCTCCAATGCTGCGACTCCCGGCTGCGGATGTGATCCAGCAGGTCGTGGCCGCGAGCGTTGCGGTCCGGCGTGATGATGACGTCGGCGTACTCGATCTGGTGGGCCAGGGCCTCGGCCACGGCGCGGTCGTCTCCGGGGGCGAGCTCGTATCCGCGATCCGCGAGGAGGTCGTCACCGAGCAGGTCGTCTTCCAGGGTCGTGAGGTCCGCGACAGTGACAACGGAGGCGATACGCAACTGCGTCCCGGCGGCGGCGATGGCCTCGGCAACCGGCTGCGGCTCGGCTCCGACCGGCAGGGCCAGGGTGGCTGCGCTCCAGCGTTCCAGCGCGGCGAGGCGTTGCAGAGTGGGGATGACGTCCTCGCGCAAGGCGCAGTTGAGGCAGATGTGTTCGAGCCGCACTTCTTCGTCCTCGAGCACACCGCTGATGTCGGAAATGGTGCGGCGGATCGCCTCCGATCCCATCGTGTAGCTCAGAGCGACGGCTGCCGGAGCGTCGAGGACGATGGCGAGCGTGGTGGAGTCTCTGAGGACGGGGTCGGCGGTGGAGACGACGGTGATGGGGAGTGGTTCGGACACGGGCGCCCTTCTGGGTTCGCGTGGGTCAGGCAGTATGAGATTGAGAATAGCTATCAATAAGCTACCATGGTGGCGAGCCATGGGGAGTGGTGTTGCCTGGTACAACTCTCCCTGTGGCTCACCTCAATCCAAGTAACGGCAACTCTCGAGGAGCCCGTGTATGTCGGCCCACTGCCAAGTCACTGGTACGGTGCCCGGTTTCGGACATCGCATCTCCCACTCGCACCGGCGCACTAAGCGGCGGTTCAACCCCAACATCCAGCGCAAGCGCTACTGGGTGCCATCGCTGGGCCGGAACGTGACCCTCACCGTTAGCGCCCGGGGCATCAAGACCATCGACCGGCGCGGTATCGATGCTGTGGTGCGCGAGATTCTCGCCCGTGGGGAGCGGATCTGATGGCCAAGAGCGCGGACCTTCGTCCGATCATCAAGATGCGATCCACTGCCGGCACTGGCTACACCTATGTCACCCGGAAGAACCGCCGCAATGACCCCGACCGGATGCGGTTGCGAAAGTACGACCCCGTTGTGCGGCGGCACGTCGAGTTCCGGGAGGAGCGCTGATGGCTAAGAAGAGCAAGATCGCCCGGGAGCGGCAGCGCCAGCTCGTCGTCCAGCGTTACGCTGAGCGTCGCGCCGAGCTGAAGCGAGTCATCACCAGCCCCCAGTCGAGCGCGGAAGAACGGCTCGCGGCCCGCCGGGAACTGTCCAAGCAGCCGCGCGACGCGAGCGCCACACGGCTGCGCAATCGTGATTACGTGGACGGCAGGCCGCGGGCCGTCTATCGGAAATTCGGCCTGTCCCGGATTCGGCTCCGCGAGATGGCCCATCGCGGTGAGCTTCCGGGTGTGACGAAGTCGAGCTGGTAGCTCCGGCATGGTCGGGCCCGGGTTCTGACCCGGTCGGGTGGCGAGCGGTGGTGTTAGCCGCAGCCGCAGCCTCCGCCGCAGCAGCCACCGGAAGCCGGTGCGCCGGCATTGCTACGCCCAGCGATGCCAACGGTCGTGAGCAGTTTCACGGTGTCCTCGTGCCCCTCGGGGCACGGGGCGGGGGTGTTGGCGTCGGCCATCGGGCGCGATACATCGAAGCTGGACCCGCACGCGCGGCAGCGGAACTCGTATGTCGGCACGGTAATCAGTGTAGGCGCGCCCGAGTGCATCGGCGCGACCGCGGGGCATGGGGCCACGTGAGATTCGATGGCCCGCGCGCCTTCCGAGCGCCGGGCGGGCGTGGCGAAGGCCGGGATGTAAGAGGTGCAGGGCGCGGTCCACCCGGGCATGAGACCGACCGCACCCAGCACTTCATTTATTCTAAATGAGATTGATTCTCATGTCTATAGCGAGTTTCGATCCCTCATGGCGTGGGCGCGGTCGGTCAGGAACAGCCGCTCGACTTCGTTGTTCGTCAGAGACGCGGCACGCTCATAAGCCACCGCGGCTTCAGCCTGGCGGCCGAGGCGGTGCAGCAGATCGGCTCTGGCCGCGGCTAAACCGTTATAGGCGCTCAACTCACGATCTTCCTCTAGAAGCTCTACCTCGGTCAAGGCCGCCGCCGGGCCTTCTACCATCGAACGGGCCATCGCGCGGGCGAGCCGGGTGACCGGTGACGGCTGGATGCTGAGCAAAAGGTTGTACAGGGCCAGGATCTGCGGCCAGTCTGTCGCGTCGTAGCTGAGGGCTTCCGAGTGCAGCGCCGCGATGGCCGCGTGTATGGCGTACGGCCCCGGCCCCCGATGCGCCGAACGCCGCATCGCCTGTTCGGCTAGGGCCCTGCCTTCGTTGATCGCCCCGAGATCCCATGTGGACCGATCCTGTTCACGCAGGAGCGCGAGGCTGCCGTTCTCGCTGAGCCGGCCATGGGCGCGCCCCTCGGCCAGCCGGATCGTGGCCAGCAAGCCCAGGACTTCGGGTTCCTCCGGCATGAGTTCGAGGAGCGCGGCAGCCAACTCGGTGGCCAGCCGGACCCGCGTCGGGCGCCTCAGGCTGTCCCCGTGTGAAGCGGTGTGCCCCTCGGTGAATACCAGCGCGACGACGGTCAGCACGGACGGCAACCGGTCGGCCAGTTCGTGCTCGGCCGGCACTCGGTACGGGATGCCAGCGGCTCGGATCTTCTTTTTCGCCCTGGTGATCCGCGCGGCCATGGTGCGCTCGTTCACCAGGAACAGGTGTGCGATCTCGGCGGTTGTCAGGCCGCAGACCAAGCGCAACGTCAGCGCCACCCGCGCGGCGAGGCCCAGCGCCGGGTGGCAGCACAAGAAGATCAGCCGCAGCCGGTCGTCGTCGATATCGTCGGAGGGCGCTGGTGTGTGGTCGTCCTCCGGGACGATGAGCATCGGGAGTTTGCGGCTCAGCGTCTCTTCGCGCCGGATGACGTCGAGCGCCTTGCGTCGCGCGACCGTGGTCAGCCAGGCCACCGGCGTGGCCGGCACCCCGTCTCGGCGCCACGCGTCGAGCGCCGCGGCGAACGCCTCTTGGGTGGCGTCCTCCGCGGCGTCGAGATCGCGTGTGACGCGGGCTACCGATGCGAGGACCCGCGCCCATCCGCGGCGATGTGCGTCGATGAGCGCCGCGGCGACATCCTCGCCCGGATGACTTGTCATGGACACAATCATCGCGTCCAGCCCTCGTCAATCGATCGATGGTTCAGGTCAGCCGGATGTGTCCCAGGTGGGGCGCACCTCGATGCCCGCACTGACGGGGCACCGTTTGGCGATCTCGAGTGCCTCGTCGAGGTCAGCCACATCGATGATGTAATACCCGCCGAGGTTCTCTTTGAGTTCGACGTACGGACCGTCGGTGACGATCATCTGTTCCCCGTCCGGCCGCAGTGTGGTGGCTGTGGTGGACGGGCGCAGGGCGGCACCCGAGAACGTGATCCCCCGCTCCTCCAGATAACGGCAGAACTCTCCGTGCGCGTCGAGTTCGGCCTCGAGCTTCTCCTTCGGTACCGACAGCCAGTCGGTGTCGGGCTCGAACAACAGGAGCATGTACTTCATGGTGGTCTCCAATCCGTGTGACGGTGGCTCTACACAGATGACGGGTGACACAGCCCGGAATCGACGGCCCTCTTCAAATTTCTTGCTTAATCATTCTGTTATCTGGGCATGATGATACGGATGACACCTGAAAATGATCACAGGAACTTCTGGGAACGACGTCTGGCCTCGGACTGGACCGAGAGCGGTGTCGGCTACCACGCGCTGGGCCGGCCGTTCAACACGTGGGTCTATCGCGTGCGCAGGGAGGTTTTTCTTCGTGAAGCCGGCGCGCTCGGCCTGAGGAAGGCCAGCAGGGTGCTCGACGTAGGCTCGGGTACAGGTGAATATGTGCGCTGCTGGCAGCAACTCGGCGTCGGAGAGGTGGTCGGCAGCGACCTCACCGAAGCCGCCGTGACGAAGCTGCGGGAGCACCATACCGGCGTCGAGTTCGTTCAGTTGGACATCACCGAGACCGACAGCGACTTGCCGGCCGCCACCTTCGACGCAGTCTCTTGCATCGACGTCCTGTTTCACATCACTGACGACAACCGCTATCTCGCTGCCATCGACAACATCGCCCGGGCGGTGCGGCCCGGTGGATACTTCGTTCTCTCGGAGAATTTCCTCCGCCGGCCTCCGGATTACACCGCGCACCAGGTCAGCCGCACCGAAGAGTGGATCGTCTCAGCGCTGGGTGAGGCCGGATTCGAAGTGCAGCGGCGGGTGCCGATGTTGGTGCTAATGAACGCCCTCGTCGACGCGCCGAAACCGGTGCGAAAGGTCTGGGGCGGGGCGTTGCGTGCGTTCACCTTGACTCAGCCGACCGGGTGGGCTGCCGGAGCCGCTCTTTACCCGATCGAGCGCCAGCTGGTCCGCAGGTTGCATAGGAGTCCGACCACGGAGTTGATGATCTGTCGCCGAGCCTGATCTCCGGCGTCTTCCGCACGTCGGTCCGATCGCCTATTTTGGGTGACGTGACTTCGGTGAATCCTGTTGGGGCGGACCGCTCCGCCGCCATTCCGAACGTCGGCTCTTCGGTGGCCGCGACGCCGCCGGCGGAGCCGACGGCCGCAATCGCGCACTTCGCGTCTCTTCTCGCGTTCGAGACGGACTGCTGGGACGTTCACGACGCGATGAGCCGCGGCGTGCAGGACTTCGTCCTGCTCGACGTGCGTAGCCCGGACCTCTACGCCAGCGGGCACGTCCCGGGTGCGGTCAACCTGCCACATGGACGCATCGTGCAGCGCAACCTTGCGTCTTATCCCGTGGACACGCTGTTCGTCGTCTATTGTGCCGGGCCTCATTGCAACGGCGCCGACAAGGCGGCGCTCCGTCTCGCTCAGCTGAAACGACCGGTCAAGAAGATGATCGGCGGTGTCACCGGCTGGCTCGACGAAGGGTTCGAGCTCGCGACCGCGTCGGAGCGGGCCGGTCTCGCCGATTCGGGCTAGCTCGCGGCGAGGAACAGTGGCCGCCGTGCTGGTGCCCGGACCAGCCGTGTCCCCCCAGGCTCAGCGCTTGAGTTCTTGCAAGACGACCTCGAGGAAGTCCTTGAGCTCGTCCCACTTCACCCGGGCGTTGGCGAGATGTTCCTCGAGGTTCTCGATCTCGGCGGTCTGCACGGCCTGCTGACGGCGCTCCAGTTCAGCGCGGAGTTCAGTCAGGTACGACTCCGTCTCGGCAATGATCTGCTCGAGTTCGTTGTCGGGTGGTGCTGGGCCGGTGCCCTCCATGTCCGCCATCTTGGCATGTGCGGTCACAGGACGGAAGTCGCGAGAATCA
The DNA here is from genome assembly GCF_010122465.1 of Phytoactinopolyspora mesophila. Classification (NCBI taxonomy): domain Bacteria; kingdom Bacillati; phylum Actinomycetota; class Actinomycetes; order Jiangellales; family Jiangellaceae; genus Phytoactinopolyspora; species Phytoactinopolyspora mesophila. Next base: position 435,530 of record NZ_WLZY01000004.1, read on the forward strand.
AAACCCCCGGCAAGAGGAAGAACGTGCCGACCACCCATGCGGCCGCGAAGATCTTGCGCTCGGCAGCCAGCGACGACAGCCACTGCGCTCCGCGGAGCGGGATATCCCGGAGGAACGGAATCGAGAAGATCAGCACGAGTGCGAAGAGGTTGAACAGCAGGTGGACGAAGGCGATTTCAAGAGCGGGCAGTGCCTGCGGTCCGCTGACGGCGGTGGCGGCGAGCAGCGCCGTGACCGTGGTTCCCACGTTGGCGCCAAGGGTGAACGGATAGATCTGGCGCAAGCTCAGGGCGCCCGAGCCGGCAAGCGGAACCATCAGGCTCGTGCTGGTGGTGGAGGACTGGACGAGCACCGTCACCGTAGCGCCTGACGCGATACCGGAGATGGGGCCGCGGCCGATTGCGGCGTGGAGGATGCGCTTGGCCCGCCCGACCATCAGTGTCTTGAGCAGCTTGCCGATGAACCTGATCGACAGCAGGATCATCGCGGTGCCGACGATGATCATCGCGATCCCGCCGAACGCGGCCGGGAGTGCACCGGCAGCGCCCTTGACGGTGTCGGTGACCGGCGAGGTGAGAGTGCCGATGAAGTTCGTTTCCTCCATCGAGTAGCTGCTGTCGCTGACCAGCGGACCCGCAGCGGCGAGCGCAGTGCGTTCGAGGAAGCCGGTCATGATCTCCAGCGGCAAGAAGATGGCGACCGCGAGGAGATTGAAGAAATCATGCACCGTGGCAGCGGAGAACGCCCGCTTGAAGTCTTCTTTGTCGCGCACGTAGCCGAGGCTGACCAGGGTGTTGGTCACGGTGGTGCCGATGTTCGCGCCCATGATCATCGGCACCGCGACGCTGACCGGCAGACCACCGGCCACCAGGCCCACGATGATCGAGGTGACGGTGGACGACGACTGGATCAGAGCCGTCGCGATGATCCCGACCACCAGGCCGACGAACGGGTTGGTGGCGAACTGGAAGAGTTCTTCGGCCTGGTCGCCGGTGGCGGTCCGAAAGCCTGAGCTGATGATGCTGACTGCGCAGATCAGGGTGTAGATCAGGGCGACGACCAGCAGCCAGCTCAACAGTTTGTTGGCAGCTGGCCGGTGGATGTCGACGATCGGAGTGTCGTGTGTCCTGGTCATAGGAACACGGCTGGTGTCCTCGCGGAGAACCATGCTGCTCGCCATCTACCGACTCGACCCTTCGTCGACAACTTCGCGGCTACCTGACGTCATCTAGGTAAAGGAAGCCCGACTCGGGTTAACGAACGGTGAATTGGGGCCTAAATCCCCGCATACAGTGTGCGGCAGGTTGGCCGCAGGTTCAGATGGTCGTTTTCACATGCTCTGCGGCGATGCCTTTCCGCTGGTCAGGGGGCTATCGATGAAGCTCAGCCAACACCAGCCCGGCGCGGGCCTTCGGAGTGAACCAGGTGCTTTTCCGGGGCATCTTCTGGCGGGCGAGGTTCACGGCAACGAAATCCTCGACCGTGACCGGTGAAATGAGCACGGCGAGCTCCGCTCGGCCGGCGTCGACCTCGCCGCGTAGCCACCGCGGAGGGTAGTCGCCGCCGATGTAGCGGATGCGCTTGTCACCGGGATCCAGGCCCAGAACGTCACCGAAGAGCACCCGTTCGGTCAGCGCATGATCGAGCCGCTCGGTGACTACGTCGCTGTCCGGCGCCGGCAGCGCGACGGCGTGACCGGAGCCGTTCAGGTACAGGTGAATGGTCCCGGGCTGCGCGGGCGTCTCAGGCGGTGTCTCGAGGGGGGTGACAGTGGCCCCAGCGGCACGCAGCCGCTCCAGGAGGGCGGGCGCGGACATCCCCATCTCCTGAACCAGGCGGTGGTACGGATCGATGCTCACCGACGAAGGAGTGGTGACGACGGCCAGGAAGTGGGACAGGCCGCCGATCTGCGCAGCGAGACTGCGGTGGTTGCCATCGGCCACCACGAGTTCACCGCCGCCGGCGAGTTCGCGCAACCGGTCGGCCGCCGGCCCCGGCGGCACCGGCCAGACCTCGTGGGTGCGCCCGGCGCCGTCGGTGTCTGAGGCCATAGGCGCGCCCGCGGCGGCTGTCGCGCTCACCAGCTCGGCCTGGAGCTTGTCTCCATGGGCGGTCTGCATGAGCAGCACGGGGGAGAGCAGTGTGTCTGTGGCCTCGGTCAGGGCGACGCGTTCGCGCACCTTCTCTATGAAGACGTCCTCGTTGCGGATGACGAGACCCGGCTCGTCGTCACGGCCGGATATCTGAGCGGTGTCGAGCAGGCAGAACATGCCGTAGGCCGCGGTGTCCGTGGTCGGATCGGTGATCCTGTAGAGAACCACGGCGTTCTCGACCTGTACGTAGAACCCGTCGGCCTTGGCCTGGGCCAGCCGGTCAGCGGCGTCCGGGAGCGAGTCGGCGAACGTCTTGCCGAGGCTTTCCGGCGCCCGATGTGGCATCTCGATGGCCAGGGCGCTCTGCGGATTTTCCGCGATGATCGCCGTGATCTCGGCGTCGTCGGCGAACTCGTCGTAGTTCTGAGCGCCGGTTTGGCCGGTGGTGATCCACGCGTGCTCAATCGGATGGACGATCGTCATGGAGAACGACGTTATCGTGTCCGGCCGGACGGGCACGCGCGGACCGACGGTTCAGATGCGCGGACCGTACATCACGTCGGCGCCGTTGGATCCTTCGACGCCGAGGCCGCGTAGCGAGATCGCCCGGCTGATGTCGGTCGGCGAGATGATTCCCAGCAGGCGGCCTTCGTCCATGACCAGAGCACGCCCGTCGGCACAGCCTCCCAGCCGGACGAGCAGGTCAGAGACGTACTCGTCCGGCCGGACGATCGGCACCTCGTCGACGGCGCAGGCGACCTCATCGATACGGGTGTGGCTGTGCTGGTCACGTGGGACGGAGCGGATGCGGTTGAGTGTCACCAGCCCCTGGATGGAGCCGGATGAGTCGAGGAGCGGGAACGCCGAGTGGCGGCGGACCATCGCCACGTTGTGGACGAACTCGTCGACGTTCTGGCCCGGCTCTGCTGTGTCGGGGTCGGGGCTCATGATGTCGCGTGCCCGCAGGCCACCCAGCGTCACACTCATGCGGGCATGGTGTTCTTCCATTGACGCCATCGTTACGACGAACAGACCGATCAGGATCCACCACAGGCCGCCGCCGTAGTCGTTGAACAGCCAGAAGAGACCAAGCACGACGAGCAGCAGGCCGAAGACCCGGCCCGCCCGTGCCGACCATATCTGTGCGCGGTGACGGTCGCCGCGCCATGCCCAGATAGCGGCACGCAACAGCCGGCCTCCGTCCAGCGGTGCGGCGGGGACCAGGTTGAACAGTGCCAGCAGCACGTTGATGGTCGCGAGGTAACCCAGGACACCGCTGAACAGCTCTGGAGCACCGGCCCCGACGGCGGCCCAGGTAGCCGCGAAGAAGGCGGCGCCCAGCACCATGCTGATGAGTGGACCCACGCCAGCGATGCGAAAGTCGATCGCCGGGGTCGACGCTTCGCCGCGCAGCCGCGCGACACCGCCGAGCAGCCACAGCGTGATGCCTTCGACCTCGATGTCGTTCCGGGCGGCGATGACGGCGTGGCCGATCTCATGGGCGAGCAGTGAGGCGACGAACAGTAACGTCGCCGCGACAGCGGCCGCGATGTAGGCGGCTGGTGGCTCGCCGGGGAACTGGGCCGGCAAGAGCCCGCCGGCTAGGCCGAACATCAGCAGGACGACGATTCCCAGGACACTCCAGTGCAAGCCGACCCGGACACCGGCCACGGTGCCCAGCCGTACCGTCTCGGTCATGGATCGCGCACCTCCAAGCACATGCGCGGTGGCCAGAAAGGATTAGTTTCGTCATACCCCTTCCGGCGCCGGGCACGCCTCTCTCGGCCGGGTCCTGCTCGGCTGGGGGCGGTCCCGGATCTCTACCCGGAGTGCGCCAGCATGATCATCGCAAGAAGTCCTTGAGCACTGGCGCCACGACGGCGGCCTTCAGCAGGTGAGTCTGGCCCTCGAGGGTCCGGTAATGCGCGTCTGGCAAGATCTCCGCAATTGCCGCTTGTGATGCCCGCATCCAATCCGGGCTCTTGCCGCCGTCCATGACGAGCGCCGGCATCGTGACCGATGTCCAGCGGTCGGGCGGCAACGGTCTGTGATGGCGGCCGAACTCGAGGATGGCGTAATCGTACGGCAGTGTGGGCGCTACCCCTCTGAGTTTCCTCCACATCGGCATGAGCTGCATCATGACCACCGCGATGCGAGGCGTGCCCACGAGCTTCATGAAGAGCTTCACCGCGTCTCCACGCCGGTCCGCGGCCAGTAGCCCATTGAGCCGCTCGGCATAATCCGGTGGCTCGGGCGGGGCATCGTCACTGACCGTGAACGGAGCCTCGTATGTAGCGAGCTTCGTGATGCCGACGTCGTGGTTGGCAGCTTCTAGAACCAATGCCGCGCCGGAAGACATTCCGAAAGCGAATGCCGAACCCCCGGCTTCCTTGACTACAGCCTCGATGTCCTCGATCTCGCGCTCGACGGCGTAAGGAGCGGTGTCGGCGCTCTCGCCACGTCCGCGGCGGTCATAGGTCAGTACTGTGAAGGCGTCGGTGAGCTGCTCGCGCAGCTTCTTGCTCGGCCCGAAGGCCCGGTAGCACAAGGCGCCGTCGACGATGAGCAACGGCGGGCCGCTACCTGCTTGTTCGTACGCGATGGTGGTGCCGTCGCGGGATGTTGTTGTGGGCATTGTTCCTCCAGGTATCGAGGTCGTCGAATTCAGCAGGCGGACGCCGGAATGCCTGCTCTCAGGGGTGGAGCCGGGACAGCCAGGTCTGCCAGGACGCCTCGGCCGCATCACGATCGACGTCGCCGAAGACGTGATGCATCGCGACGATCGGTCCGGAGAACCCCTTGACGAACCGGTACATGGCATCCGAGGTGCGGATTCCGACGGCGTCGGTATCGATGAAGTACACGGTGCCGTCGATGGTTCGCGACTCCGGGCCTTGGAAGCGCGCCGAGGTACCGGCCCGCGGGACGTCAGGCAGGCCGAGTTCGGCGTAAAGCATGTGCCGAGCCCGCTGCCAGTCGGTGATCAACGGGCCGAACGCGGTGACGGGTGTGGCGGTGCGGCCCGCGAAATAGGTGAGATATTCGGCGAGCGTCCGGAAGTACAAGGCAAGGCCCCTGGTCATCGCGTCGTATTCGGCTTCCCAGTCATCTCCCGGTAGGAATCCGCTGACCGTCATGCGCAGTGTGGTGCTGGCTTGGTCACGGCCTTCGATCAAGAACTCGTAAGCAACGAACCGGCCGTCGTCCGCCTCGTCGGTGCGGTATGCCAACCGCCGGTGCGGTTCCCACTCGGTGATGCGATGCTCCGGCGTGTAGCCTCCGAACGCCATCCGGATCGTGCCGTCAGGACCAGGCTCGACGTCGTTGCGGCCCATGAACCACGAGTCGATGCCGGGACCGGTGGCGATCGCGTCCCACACCTGGTCGGGGTCGGCGTCGAACTCGGCGTCGTGTTGAGTGTCGAAGTGGCGGTCCATCACGATCCCTTCACCTTCGGGTGGATGGCGAGGATCACCCGGTGTTCGCGCCCGCCTTCGGCGGTCTCGTCGTGGTATTGGCTGACGAGGCGGGCTACCGTCGTGGCCAGATCCTCGGCGAAAGCCGAGCGGTCGGCCGCCGAGGCGAATCGGACCTCGGCGTCGATGGCGAAAGTGGCGACTCGTCTGCGGGCCTTGGCGGCGCCGGTCAGCAAACTGCCGACGTCGTGCACGAGTCGGGAAGCGAGGGCAAGTAGCCAACGGGCGGACAGCCGGTCCGGTGAGCGGTCCGGATCTGGCTGAACCGCACCCAGCGCGGCCGGGGAGATCACGAAGGACGAGGCGACGGCCTGCAGAACCCGTTCGGTGGCGTTGCCCTTCTTTCGCTCTTCGACCAGCTCCACCAGTCCGTGTCGCTCAAGGGCCTTGAGGTGATAGTTCACCTTCTGCCGGGGCAGGCCGACCCTCGCTGCCAGGGTGGTGGCCGACCCGGGTTCAGCGAGTTGGGCCAGCAGGCGCGCGCGGATGGGATCCAGCGAGATCTCTGCCGCCGCGGGGTCTTCGATCACCGCAACTTCGTCCATGCGGGAGAGCATTTCACCGACAAATAAAATTGTCAAGAAAGGGAAATGGTTCGGCTAGGCCGGGATTCTGGCCTACACCGAGGCGATTGCCTCCACCGCGCGCCCGACCGCGTCGAGGATGCGGTCGGTGGCGTGCTCGGGGTCCGGTTGGCCGGTATCGAGCCAGGCCATGATCGCCTCGATGATGATCACGGTGGACATGTGGGCGGTCCAGCCGGTCCACTGGTGATCGACGGTGATCTCTTCGAGGTACGGCCGCACGAAAGTCACCATGCTGGCCTTGAGTTGTTCGATGTCGTCCTGGAAGTCCGGCTCGCGAGCCGCGTGCCGGAACAGGATGCGAAAGCCGTTCGGGTCATCGCGGGCCCATTGGATCACCCGGGCGACGCTGTCGTCGTCCATCTCTCCGTCGACCACCGCTGCCGCGTACATCCGCTCCCCTGCGCGGTCGATGACGGCTTGGTAGAGATCGGTCTTGGAGTCAAAGTGCCGGTAGAGGATCATGCGCGTGACGCCCGCGACGGCCGCTACGTCGTCGAGATTCGTGTGGCTGTAGCCACCCTCCCTGGCGAAAGCCTTGGTGGCGGCGTCGATGATCTGCTCGCGGCGTTCCGCCCGGCGTAGCCGGCGCCTCGGGGCGGCGTCGGCCTGGGCTGGGCGCGGTGTGGTGTCTGGGCTGTTCGGCGGCATCGCCTCCATTCTGTCGTACTCCCTGTTCGCTGCGTCTGCATTCCGGCGTGCATCAGGGGTTGTGTGCGGGGTGGTCGCTGGGAGCTGGCCCTGGTTAGTTGACACAATTAAGTATACGAGAGAATATATATAGTTAAGTATAGTTTTGCCTGGAGGGATGCCAGATGAGCCTGCTCATGCGAGCCGGTCTGCTAGCCGGGCGACCACGTGGGCAGCTGGTGGTCGATGCCGAGGGGCTGACCAAGCGGTTCGGTGCCACGCTGGCGTTGGACGGGTTCGACCTCGCCGTTCCAGAGGGCACGGTCTGTGGGCTGCTTGGCCCCAACGGCGCCGGGAAATCCACCGCGGTTCGGATCCTCTCCACTCTGCTGCGGCCCGATGGCGGGCACGCCAGCGTCGCGGGCTTCGACGTGTTGCGAGATCCGATGCAGGTGCGCTACCGGGTCGGCCTCGCCGGTCAGCACCCGGCCGTGGACGGCGTGTTGACGGGGCGGGAGAACTTGGAGATGTTCGCCCGTTTCTATCGGCTAGGGCCGGCGGCCGCTCGGCGTCGGGCCAGTGAGCTGATTGAGCAATTCGATCTGGCGGAGGCGGCCGGGCGGCGCCCGAAGGGCTATTCGGGGGGTATGCGACGGCGCCTCGATCTCGCGATCAGTTTCATCATGGCCCCGCCGGTGCTTTTTCTCGACGAGCCCACCACCGGCATGGATCCAGGACACCGCCTCGAGGTGTGGAAGGGGGTCCGGGCGCTCGTAGCCGAGGGGGCCACCGTTCTTCTGACCACTCACTATCTCGACGAGGCGGACCAGCTGGCCGACTCGATCACCGTCATCGATCACGGCCGCGCGATCGCTCGAGGCGCCCCGGAGGAGCTCAAGTCGGCGTTGGGTGGTGACCGGATCGACGTGCTCGTGAGTGAGCCGGGCGATGTCCCGGAAGTCGCGCGGCTGCTGGCGGAGGTGACGGGCGACAGTCCAGAGATCCATGAGGACACCAGGTGGGTAGGTGTGGCTGCCGACGACCGGGTGGCAACGCTCGCGCGGGTGGCTCGTGCGCTGGACGAGCATGGCCTGGCTGTTCGTGACATCGTTCTGCGCCGGCCCACACTCGATGAGGTGTTCGTGCAGGTCACCAAGGATGTCCGGCCATGAGTAGCATCGTCATACCCCGCACCAGGCCGGCCCGATTGCGCGCGGCGCTGTCCGACAGTAAGACCATGACCCGCCGCAACCTCGTGTATTGGTCTCGCTCGCCTGAGGAGATCATCGGTGGACTGGCGTTTCCGCTGGTGTCGGTTCTTCTGTTCGGCTACGTGTTCGGCAGTGCGATGACGGTGCCTGGGGACGCCGACTACCGGGAGTACCTGCTGCCCGGCCTGTTCGGGATGACCATGGTGTTCGGCCTGGTGACCACCATCGGGGCGGTGGTCACCGACAGGGATCGGGGGGTCACTGACCGGTTCATGGCCATGCCGATCGCTTCGTCGGCGATTCTGATCGGGCGAAGTGGATCGGACACGATCCGGGCGAGCGCGGATCTGGTCGTGCTGATCGGTTGCGGGTACCTTGTCGGCTGGCGTTCCCACGGGACCGTATGGGAGACGCTGGCAGCGGTAGGGCTCTTGTTGTTGCTTCGATTCGCCCTGATCTGGGTCGGCATCTACATCGGCCTGGTCCTTCGTTCTCCCGACTCCGCGACTGTCCTGTATCCGCTGATCCTGCCGTTCGCGATGGTCGCGAACACCTTTGTGCCACCCGCCATGATGCCGGGCTGGTTGGGCACGGTGGCGGAGGCCAATCCGATGTCGTCGACGGTGGCCGCCACCCGGGAGCTCTTCGGCAACCCGGCGGTTCCCGGTGAATCGTGGATAGCTCAGCATCCTTTACCACTGGCTATCCTGTGGCCGCTGGTGTTGCTTGCCGTCTTCTTCCCGTTGGCCGTGCACCGCTATCGCCGGGCGCGGCACTGAGGGCATCCGGCGCCGCCGGGCCGGACCGTCCGCGGGTCGTTAGGCGGTATAGCCGCCGTCGACGGCGATCGAGGCGCCGGTGACCCAGGCTCCGTCCGGTCCGGCGAGCAGTGAAACCATGCCGGCGATGTCGGCGCCGGTGCCGTAACGGCCCAACGCGGTGAGTGTGCGCTCGGCTTCGGCGTCGGGCGAGTCGGCCGGGTTCATGTCGGTGTCCGTGGGGCCGGGGTGCACGACGTTCGCGGTGATGCCCCGCGGTCCGAGGTCCCGGGCGAGCCCCTTGGTCAGACCGGTCAGAGCCGATTTGGTCATCGAGTACAGCGTGACGTCAGGTACTGGGACTCGCTCGGCGTAGCAGCTGCCGATGCTGATGATGCGTCCGCCATCCGTCATGTGAGCGGCGGCGGCTTGTGCCGCGATGAACACTCCCCGGACGTGGACGGCCAGCGTTTGGTCGATCTCCTCGGTGGTGACCTGGGCGAGCGGGCCGTACGGGAAGATGCCGGCGTTGGTGACGAGGATGTCCAGCCGCCCGAACTCTCCAACTGTCTTCGAGATCGACTCTGTGACGGCTGCGGGGTCGGCCGCGTCGGCCTCCAACGTCAGCGAGCGGGCACCTTCGAAAGCGATCTGCTGGGCGACGTCGGCCGCTTTGTCGGCCGCCGAGCGGTACGTCAGGGCGACGTCGGCCCCGTCTGAGGCGAGCCGGGTGGCAATGGCCGCGCCGATGCCGCGGCTTCCTCCGGTCACCAGTGCCACCTTGCCGCTGAGTTTGTCCATGGGATGCTCCAGTTCTCGAGTTAATATGTAGCGATCGCTAAATAAACTAGTATCGAGGTCGCCGCCCGTCAATTCGCGATAGTTGCGCAGGAGGTGTTTCGGCGATGGCTGAACGTGGACGCCCGCGGGCGTTCGACCGGCAGGCAGCTTTGCGCGGGGCTATGGAGCTCTTCTGGGAGTACGGCTATGAGGGCACGTCGATCAAAGACCTGACTCATGTCATGGGTATCAACCCGCCCAGCCTTTATGCGGCGTTCGAGAGCAAGGAGGTGCTCTTTCGCGAGGCGATCGCCCTGTACGCGTCCACGGACGGTGCGGTCACGGATCGCGCGCTGCGTGAGGAGCCCACAGCTCGGGGCGCCATCGAAGCCATGTTGCGCGGCAACGCCGGACTCTACGCACGGCCGGGTCGTTCCGGCGGATGTATGTTCGTTCTGGCCGCAACCAATTGCAACGCCCGTAGCGAGGAGATCCGCGAGTTCCTGGCAGCGGAACGCAGGAAGACTGTGATGGCAGTCGAGGACCGGCTCGAGCGTGCGATCAGCGAGGGTGAACTGCCGCCCGGGACTGACACCGCGGGTGTGGCCGGCTTCTACGGCGGCGTGCTGCACGGCATATCGATCGAGGCTCGCGACGGGGTCCCCCGAGCGCGGCTGGAATCCATCGTCGACTCGGCTATGGCCGCATGGAGCGTTCTGACCGGAACGCGGCAGCTTGCCGGTGGCGGTGCGTGACCGGGCCCCGCCTGCCCCTTTTCGGTCCACGATGCAAAAGGCCGGTCCATGACGCAAAAGGCCGGTCCACGACGCAGAAAGGCCCGGTCCGGACCGGCCGGCGCGGCGTTCCGTATGCTGTGCGCCTGTGACTCATCATGAGATGTCCTCTGCCGGGCTGGACGAGCCGCTGATCGGGCCTGCGGAGCACGGGCGAGTGCATGTGATGACCTACAACGTGCGTTATGCCGCCGACGATCCCGGTCACCTGTGGGAAGAGCGCCGCCCGGTGCTCGCCCAGTTGCTTGATGTCGAGCGCCCGTGTGTCATCGGCACCCAGGAAGGCTTGTTCGGACAGGTCGCCGACATCGCGGCGGACCTGCCGTCGGGCTACGAGTGGATCGGTCAGGGCCGCGAAGGCGGCAGTCACGGCGAGTACGCGGCGGTGTTCTTCGACACGCGACGGGTCCTGCCACGCGAATACGACCACGTCTGGTTGTCCGAGACGCCAGGTGTCGTGGGATCGACCACGTTCGGCAACCTCATCCCCCGCATGGCTACCTGGGTTCGCTTCTCAGATGTGGCTACGGCGGGTGAATTCGTCGTCGTGAACACCCATCTTGATCACGCCTCTGCCGACGCGCGGCGGCGCGGCGCGGCGCAGCTGGCCGACTTGGTCGAGTCCATGCGGCCGGCACCAGTGATCGTCACCGGAGACTTCAACGCGGCAGCCGAGACCAGCGAGCCTTACCTACGTCTGGTGGCGGGGGCCGGGCTGGTTGACACCTGGCTGAAAGCCGCGGAGCGGCGAACACCGGCCTATGCGACGTTCGGTGGATATGCGATGCCGAAGGTCGGTGGTGAACGTATTGACTGGATACTCACCACGCCGGAGGTCACGCCGGACGTGGCGGCCATCAACCCGTTCCGCTCGGAGGGGCGGTTTCCCTCTGACCATGTGCCGGTCCAGGCCCTGCTCCGGCTCCCCAGCCGCTGACTGAGGCCGGTATGTGGGCCTGGTGCTTCGTCACCAGGTGAGGGAGGCAGCCAGTCCGAAGAAGGCCGCGGCCGTCAAGGCGTCGAGGGAGCTCCGGACGCTCGGGCGGTTGAGCAGCGTCATTGCCTTGCCTATCACCTGAACGAGCAACGTCAACCAGATCGCGGCCAGCATGATCGTGGTGACGGCGAAGAACACGATCTGGCCGACGACGCTGCTTCCTGGGGTGACGAACTGCGGTAGGAGGCCGACGAAGAAGAGGATCGCCTTCGGGTTGAGTGTGTTGGTCAGGACGCCGTCGCGGAACGGATGGCCGGCGGGTGCCATGATCGCCTGCTCGGTGTCGGGCTTGCCGCCGGTCGCGAGCGATCGGCGCCGGGCAAGAAAGCTCCGCAGCGATGCGATGCCGAGCCACGTCAGGTAAGCCGCCCCGGCAAGGCGCACTCCGTGGAACACGGGTGGATGTGCGGCGATGATCGCTGCCAGCCCGACGACGGCGATCATGGTGTGCAGCGTGAGGCCGGTGACGACGCCGCCCACGGCGCGATAGCCCGTCGACGGGCCGCTCAGCGAGTGTCGTAGCACAACGAGAAAGTCCGGTCCGGGCGTACACAACACGAGCAGCAGCACGCCCACGAAGGGAAGCCAGCGATCCGGAAACATCAGCGAGCCGTGTACAGAGCGGTTGCCATACGAAGAGGGTGTGGTGGGCATCCGGGTTCAGGCAATCAGTTCCGGATAAAGTCCGGTGCATGTCTGAATCAGTGACTCTGGATCCGGTTGATTGGCGAATTTTGGCCATTCTCCAGGACGACGCTTCGATCACCAACAAGGCTCTCGCCGATCGGGTCGGCCTGCCGACCTCGTCGTGCCACGAACGAGTGCGAAGGCTCCGGGCCGCGGGTGTGATCTCGGGGGTGAAGGCCGTGGTGGACCCCGCCGCTGTCGGGCGCGGGCTGCAGGCCTTCATCGCCATCCGGTTGCGGCCACACCGCCGTGATCTCGTGGAGGTGTTCACCGCCGCGGTTCTCGCCTTGCCTGAGACACTCGCCCTGTACAACGTCTCGGGCCCGGAAGACTTCTTCCTGCACGTGGCGGTCTCCGACAGCGCGGACCTACAGCGGATCATCATGGACCAGCTGGCGACTCGCCCTGAGGTGGGTCACGCGCAGACACACCTGATCTTCGACCGGCCGTTGACTGCGGCGGTGCGCCCCCGCACCTCCGGTTGACCTTCTCGGTGATCGTGAGCGGATTTTTGAGGTAACTGTGGCACAAAACCGCAGGTAGCATCTCAGCTGAACAGCAAAAATCCGCTCACGATCACCGAGAGTATTCGGGGGTTATAGGCTCCCAGCAACGTAGTCCGGGAGGTGACCTGCCGATGTCGTATGAGGCCGATGTGGTGGTAGTCGGTGCCGGCCTGGCCGGCTTGGTCGCGACGGCGGAGCTGGTGGATGCCGGCCGGCGCGTCGCCCTGGTCGACCAGGAGCCCGCGGCCTCGCTCGGCGGTCAGGCGCACTGGTCGTTCGGTGGGCTGTTCATGGTCAATTCCCCGGAACAGCGTCGGCTCGGCATCCGTGACTCGGTCGAGCTGGCCTGGCGAGACTGGCTCGGCACCGCCGGATTCGACCGTCCGGAGGACTACTGGCCGACGGAGTGGGCGCGTGCCTACGTCGAGTTCGCCGGCGGCGAGAAGCGCGCTTGGTTGCGCTCCGAGGGCGTCAGCTTGTTCCCCATCGTGCAATGGGCCGAGCGCGGTGGCGGCCACGCCGATGGCCCGGGGAACTCGGTGCCTCGGTTCCATGTGACCTGGGGGACGGGGCCGGGCGTACTCGAGCCATTCCTCCGCCGGCTGAGTGCTGCCGAGGACGACGGACGCGTGACTACCCGGTACCGGCATCGCGTCGGCGAGCTCATCCTCGACGGGGGCGCGGTTCATGGCGTGCGCGGGGAGGTGCTGGCACCCAGCACAGCGGAGCGAGGCGCACCCAGCTCCCGGGACGTCGTCGGCGAGTTCGAGATCCGGGCGCCCGCGGTGATCGTGGCGGCTGGCGGCATCGGGGCAAATGCCGACCTGGTCCGGCAGAACTGGCCCTCATGGTGCGGACAGCCACCGGCCCGGATGCTGTCCGGCGTCCCCGATCACGTCGACGGCCGGATGCTCGGTGTGGCCGAGGCAGCCGGCGGGCAGATCATCAACCCGGATCGGATGTGGCATTACCCGGAAGGGCTCACCAACTATGCCCCTGTCTGGAGCAACCACGGTATCCGGCTGCTGTCCGGGCCCTCGCCCATGTGGGTCGATGCGCGTGGGCGACGGCTGCCGTTTCCGATCTATCCCGGCTACGACACGCTCGCGGCGGTAGGACACATCGCCCGCAGTGGCCACGGCCATTCCTGGCTCGTTCTCAATCGCCGGATCGCCAGCAAGGAGTTCGCGCTGTCCGGCTCCGAACAGAATCCCGACCTCACCGGACGCGACATTCGCGGAGTGCTGGAGCGCCGGGGGTCGGTGATGACCGGGCCGGTTGGCGAGTTCTTGCGTCGTGGTGCCGACTTCGTGATCCGGAACACGGTCTCGGAACTGGTCGAAGGGATGAACGAACGTACTGACGAGCCGCTCATCGAGGCTGGTGTCCTAGAACGGGAGATCGCCGGGCGAGACGGCCAATTCCGGGCCGGGCTCGGCAAGGACGCTCAGCTCGCGGCGATCCGCGCGGCCCGCCGGTACGTCGGCGACCGGCTGGTGCGCGTGGTGCCACCACATGCCCTGCTGGACCCCGACGCCGGACCGCTCGTTGCCGTCAAGTTGTCAATACTCACCCGGAAGACCCTGGGTGGCCTGCACACCGACCTGTCGGCCCGGGTGCTCGGCGAATCCGGATCACCGGTGCCGGGTCTCTACGCCGCCGGCGAAGCCGCGGGATTCGGCGGCGGGGGAATGCACGGATACCGTGCGCTCGAAGGAACCTTTCTCGGCGGCTGCCTTTTCACCGGCCGGGTAGCCGGCCGGGCAGCCGCAGCGGCCGGGGCCTGAGCTGCGCGGTGTGGACACGGGTGGTTCACATGATGGACCGAGGCGAGGCAGCTCGGATGCCGAGCACGCCGCAGGCGATCGAAAGGGCGATCAGCATCGAAAACGGCGTTGTCCATCCGTTGGTCGTCATCGAGATCCCACCGATCACCACCGGTCCCGGAGCGCTGAAGCAGTACGCGACGGTCTGCACCATGGCAGAAACCCTGCGCGCGGCGTCACTGGTTGTGGAACGGAGCGCGATGAGGCTCAGGCCCATGGCGAGACATCCGCCTTGTGCGAGGCCGCCGAGGGCACAAAGCACGGGCCAGGCCTGTGGTGCCACGAGAAGGCCGGCCAAGAAGATCACCCACAACACCGACAGCACCACTACGACGGTGTAGCGAACTTCCCGCCTGCGGATCAACACCGGCACGGCAATGGCGCCGGCGATGCCGATTAGCTGAAAGACCGAAAGGGCCGTTCCGGCCGCTGTGGCGTCGAGGCCGCCAGCATCGCGCAGCATGGTCGGCAGCCACGCCGTGGCGGCATAGAACAGGAACGACTGAATCCCGAAGAACAGGCCGAGTTCCCAGGCGGAGCGGTTTCGCCACACCGGTTTCGGTGGGGTTCTGGCCGTAGGAGCGTCATGCTCAGGAGTCGTTGGGCTCACCTGGTGCTGCCGGTTGGTCTGGGTGGCAGCCGACCAGATGGCCAGGGCGACAACTACCAGACAAGCCCAGATCGCCAATGCCGCGCGCCACCCGATCACCGAGGCAAGTGGTGCGGTGAGCACCGCCGGGATCGTGGCGCTGATGATCAACGAGGTGGTGGAAGCGGACAAGAGCGGTCCGGGCCGCTCCGGAAAGTCACGGCGGACCAGGACTGGGATCAGCACATTCCCGACGGCGATCGCCGCTCCGATCATGATGGTTCCGGCGACGAGCAGGCCGAAACCGGCCCACGGCCGGATCGCGACGCCCACGGCGAGTACGACGAGGCTGATGGTGATGGTCAGGTCGACGCCGAGTCGACGGGCGAAGACGGCTACCAGCGGCGACACCGCGGCGAAACAGAGTACCGGGATCGAGGTGAGGAGTCCGGCAGACCCGGCGGTGATCTCGAGATCGCGCTGAATGTCCTCGAGGACTGGCGACACCGCCACGATCGGCCCGCGAAGATTCAGGCTGACGACGACGAGGGCCAGCACCAGGAACCAGCGGCCGGCTGGTGGCCCGAATCTCATTCGATTTCACCTGTTCCTCGGCGCCCGCCGGGAGAGCGTCGTCGCCTGAATCCCGGCCGTGCAGGGTGGCCGGAGTCTCGGCCACCCTATGCGATCGGGAGGTCGTTCAGCGCCGCGGAGACCGTGAACAGGGTGAGGGCCCGCTGGATCGAGTGATCAATGGTGAGCCAGGCTCTCAGGGGGTGGAAACCGTCAGTGACAGGTCGATGTCGCTGGCCGGTCCGCAGCAACCCGCTGACTCCGGTTCGGACGGCTCGTCGAGTACCCCGGCGCCGCTACACACCCCGGTTTCGGGCAAGGTCAGCTCTACCCGGGAGGCCGCATCGTGATCTCCGGCGACGGCCGCCACTACCGAACGGACTTGTTCGTAACCGGTCAACGCGAGAAACGTGGGAGCACGCCCGTAGCTCTTCATGCCGACCAGATACACGCCAGGTTCGGGCTGGGCCAGTTCGGCAGCGCCATGCGGGTAGACCGTCCCACAAGAATGCACATTCGGGTCGATCAGCGGAGCGAGTGCCCGTGGCGCTTGCAAAACCGGATCAAGATCCAGTCTGATCTCGGAAAGCCATGAAAGGTCCGGGCGGAAACCCGTCAGGGCGATCACCTCGTCCAGTGGTTCCGTGTGCTGCCCGTCGAAGGACTCGAGGACGACGCGGCCTTCCGGCATGGATCGCACCGCTGCCGTGCGGAACCCCGTCACGGTGCGGATGTGGCCGGCCGCGGCGGCTGCTTTGGCGCGCTGGCCGAGCGCTCCGCGAGCCGGGAGTTGGTCGGCCTCTCCTCCGCCGAAGACGTTGCCCACCGCGCCGCGGCGGAGCAACCACCAGATCTCCGTGCCGGGATGCTCGTCGGCGATTCCGGCTAGCGCAACCAGCGCGGTGAGCGCTGAGTGCCCGCTGCCGGCGACGGCGATCCGCCTGCCGGCATAACGTTCCCGGGTCCGCGGGTCGGAGAGATCCGGGACCCGGTAGGTGATCTGAGACCGTGCCTGCTCTTCGCCGAGGGCAGGCAGCCCGTCGCCGCCCAGGGGATTGGGTGTCGTCCAGGTGCCGGAGGCATCCACGACGGCGCGTGCGGTCAGGCGGTGCTCTTGATCTTCGGCTACGGCGTGCACGGTGAGCGGTTCGGATTCGCGATCAGCGTCGACCACGCGGTCGCGTCCTCTCCGGGCGACGCCCGTGACTCTGGTGTGGAAGCGCACCCGGTTGCCGAGCGCCGCCGCGAGTGGTTGCAGGTAGTGGGCTGCCCAATCCGCTCCGGTGGGGTAGGTACGGGGATCGGGCCGCTGCCAGCCGTGTGCCTCCAGCAGCCGCGTCGCAGCGGGGTCCAGTAACTCCGACCATGGTGAGAACAGGCGGACGTGATGCCACTGCGCTACGGCAGCGCCGGCCGTCGAACCGGCCTCCAGGACCAGCGGTTCTATGCCACGTTCGAGTAGATGAGCGGCCGCGGCCAGACCGGTGGGTCCCGCGCCTACCACGACGACCGGCTGGGTATCCGTATCCATCCAGACTCCTTTATCGATGCGTGTCGATGAATTGAGAGGAGTTTATCGACGCCGATCGATTGACGCAACCATCGATTTTGGTCGATGATGTAGGGGTGACGATTCAGGCGCCGCCGCAAGCGCTCGCCGCAGATGACGCGGCCACCTATGCCGAGTGGTTCGCATGCCTCGCGGAGCCCACCAGGGTCCGATTGCTGCACGCGGTGGCCACGGCAGGGGGCCCGGTCACGGTGGGCGAATTGACCGAGGCTCTCGGCATCAGCCAGTCCACCTGCTCCCATCACGTCCGCAAGCTGGCGGAGGTGGGGTTCGTGCTGCTGCGAAAGGAAGGCACCACCACCCTGGTCACCGTCAACGCGGCATGCTGCACTGGGCTGCCGCACGCGGCGGACGTCGTGATGGGTGTGCTGTCGCCACTGCCGTGCTGCCCGGATGACATTCCGGCCGGTGTCGACGTTCGT
The DNA here is from genome assembly GCF_010122465.1 of Phytoactinopolyspora mesophila. Classification (NCBI taxonomy): domain Bacteria; kingdom Bacillati; phylum Actinomycetota; class Actinomycetes; order Jiangellales; family Jiangellaceae; genus Phytoactinopolyspora; species Phytoactinopolyspora mesophila. Next base: position 453,026 of record NZ_WLZY01000004.1, read on the forward strand.
GCTCTTCAGGCGGCCGACTGGCCGGCGGTCCAGCGAATCTACGCCGAAGGTGTGGCTACCGGAGAAGCGACCTTCGAGACCGAGGTGCCCGCCGTCGAGACCCTGGACGCCGCCTGGCTGGCTGGACATCGATGGGTCGCCGAAGCCGACGGACAGGTTGTCGGCTGGGCCGCGGCCAGCCGGGTGTCGGCACGCAGCTGCTACGCGGGCGTCGCCGAGACGTCGGTCTACGTGGGTGCCGGTTCCCGTGGCCGCGGCGTCGGGCGCGCGTTGTTGCGCCGACAGGTTCTAGCGGCTGACGAGGGCGGGCTCTGGACACTGCAGACGTCGATCTTCCCGGAGAACCGGGCCAGCCTGGCGCTGCACCACAGTGCTGGTTTTCGCACCCTTGGGGTGCGTGAGCGGATTGCCCAGCAGCACGGTGTGTGGCGAGACACCGTCATGCTCGAGCGGCGTAGCCCAGCCCGGTGAGCAGAGCGTCTTCCCCGCACCCGCTTGAGGTGGCCGGCCGGAGCCGGACCGGGCCAGCAAACGGCAAGTGGCACTGCTGAGCAGCCCGGGCCCGGTTTAGGCTGGCCCGCATGGTCGACCGTACGGCAGTTCGCGTCAGAGTGATCGATGCCTTCACTGATCGGGCCTTCGCCGGCAATCCCGCGGCCGTCGTACTGCTCGACGCCGAGGATTGGCCGGACGAACAGTGGATGCGCGATATCGCGGCGGAGATGAATCTCTCCGAGACGGCCTTCGCCTTCCCTCTCGTGGGCTCCGTCGAGGCTGACTGGGCATTGCGGTGGTTCACGCCGGCCGCCGAGGTCAATTTGTGCGGCCACGCCACCCTGGCAACGGTGCACGCGCTGAAGGCTGACGCGCGTGTGGCGGACCAGGTCAGCTTCAGAAGTCGCAGCGGAATCCTAGGAGCACGGGTCGCTGCTGACGGTCGCATCACCCTCGATTTCCCGGCCGCGACCAGCACTCTCGTCACTGAGCCGGCCGGCCTGGCCGAGGCGCTTGGTGTGGCGCCGGACGCGGTCTACTCCACCGGGACGCTCCGCGACGTGCTCGTGATCCTCGCGGACGAGGCCGCAGTCCGGGGGCTGGCGCCTAACATCACCGAGTTGGAGGCCATCACCCGGCGCGAAGGGGTGCGAGGCGTTATCGTCACTGCGTCAGCGAAGGATCCGTCCGGCGGTCATGACTATGTGTCGCGGTTCTTCGCGCCGGCGGTAGGGGTGGCCGAAGATCCAGTGACCGGCAGCGCGCATACGGCGCTGGGACCGTTCTGGGCAGAGCGGCTGGGCCGGCCGGATCTCGTGGGCCTGCAGGCTTCGGCCCGCGGTGGTGTGGTGCACACGCTCGTCGTCGGCGACCGTGTAGAGCTGACCGGTCAGGCCGTCACGGTGCTCGACGGCACGCTCCTCCCTCCCGCGTCGTCGCACCCCCGAGCCCAGACTCCACCCAGCTAGATGATCATGTTTGGTGGGTTTTCTCGAGGGTCACCATGCCTGCAGGCCTATTGATGCACGAGAAAACCCACCAAACATGATCATCTAGCTTGGGTCAGGCGGGGCGGTGGACCTGGAACGGCGCGAAGCTCTGCACCGTGGGCATCATCTCGATGACGTTGATGTTGACGTGAGCGGGCTGCGATGCGGTCCAGTACACGGCCTCGGCCACATCCTCTGATTCCAGTGGTCGTGTGCCTGAGTAGACCGCCTGCGCCTTCTGCTCGTCGCCGTCGAAGCGCACGGTCGAGAACTCGGTGCCGCCACTCAGGCCGGGTTCGACGCATGTCACGCGCACTCCGGTGCCGTGCAGGTCGCTACGTAGGTTGAGGCTGAGCTGGTGCACGAAAGCCTTGCTGGCGCCGTACACGTTCGACCCTGGGTACGGATATGTGCCGGCGATAGATCCCACGTTGATGACGTGTCCTCGCCCGCGAGCCACCATCCCGGGCAGCACGGCACGTGTGCAGTACAGCAGCCCGCTGCAGTTGGTGTCGATCATCTGTTTCCAGTTCTCGAGGTCAGCTTCCTGCGCCGGCTCGAGGCCCTTGGCCAGCCCGGCGTTGTTCACCAGGATGTCGATCTCGGCGAACTGGTCCGGAAGTGAGCCAAGTGCGCGTTCGACGGACTCCCGTTCGCGCACGTCCAATTCGACCGCCAGCACCCGTGGTCCCAGCCCCGAGATCACCTCGGCGAGCCGCTCCGAGCGGCGGGCGCAGGCGATCACCCTGGTGCCGGCCTCGGCGAATCGCCGGGTGATAGCGGCGCCGAAGCCGGAGCTGGCGCCGGTAACTAGGACGGTGGTATCGGCGGTGATCATCAGGTGCGTCCTTCCGTGGCGGCCGGAGCCGGGATTCTCTCGAGGAACTGCTCCACCAGGGAGTTGAACTCGGCCGGGCGCTCGAGGTTCGGCATATGTGCTGCTCCGTCGATCACACCGAGGCGTGCGTCAGGGATCAGCTCGTGGATGAGTTCGGCATCACTCACTGGCGTGAACTCGTCGTCACTTCCGACGATGACGAGCGCCGGCACCGCAACCAACGGCAGCTCAGGGAGGTAGTCGGGACGTTCTGCCCGGCCCCGAAGCGCTGCCGCGGCGCCCTCCGGTGAGGTGTTCTTCATCATGCTGGCGACGTGGGCGGCCACGTCCGGCATGGTCTTGATGTTCTGCGGTGACAACATCTTCGGCAGTGCCTCGTCCGCGTAGTGACTCATACCTTTGCGCAGCAGCCGGTCGGCGGTCTGGTGACGGGCGACCTTACCGTCCGCTGTCTCGGCGACGGCCGACGTGTCGGCGAGGACTAGCCCGCGCACGCGGTCCGGGAACAGCCGGTGGATCTCCATGGCGATTTGCCCGCCCATGGACAATCCGCCGAGCACGAAACTCTGTACACCGAGCCGGTCGAGCAAGCCGGAGATGTCCCGGGCGAACGTCTCCAGCGTGGTCTTACCTGGTACAACGGTGGATTCCCCGTAACCTCGGAGGTCCGGCGCGATCACCCGCCAGCCGCGCCTGCTGAAATGCTCGATCTGCGGGCGCCACATCGACCGGTCGAAAGGATGGCCGTGTACAAGCACCAGCGCGGTGCCGGTGCCGGTCTCCTCGTAGCCGAAGGTCAGCTCGCCGAGTCTCATTACGCTCACGTCGTGGCCGTCCTCGTTGAGGTTCCAGGTTGACGCCTCGATGTTAATCGGTGCAATATGTCGGTGCAATTGAAGAAATGCACTCGGTGCAATTCTGGGTGATGGGAATGCCTGACTATCGGAGCGTCGCCGATGCCGTGGCGGAGGACATCCTGGCCGGACGGCTGCGGCCAGGCGATCGGCTGCCGCCCCAGCGCCGGTTCGCCCGAGAGCACGGAATCGCGAATTCGACCGCCGTCCGCGTGTACAGCGAACTGATCCGGCGCGGACTGGTGGTCGGCGAGGTCGGCCGTGGCACCTACGTCAAGGCCGGCACGCCGGATGTGGCGCCAGCGCTCAGCGAACCCGGCGGAGCGGGAGTGGACCTGGAGTTGAACTTCTCGATCCTGCCGGAGCAGCCCAGCTTGATGGCCGAGGGGATTGGGCGCGGACTGCGGCCCGATGCGCTTGCGTCCAGTTTGGTTCCCGTCGGTGCGGCTGGCACGGCGCCCGCGCGGGACGCGGCCATCTCTCTGCTCGCCCGGGCCGGTTGGGCGCCTGGGGCCAGTCAAGTCCTCTTCGCCGGTAACGGCCGCCAGGCAATCGCAGCGGTGGCCGCCGCGCTCGTCCCGGTCGGCGAGCGGCTGGCGGTTGAAGCGCTGACCTATCCGGTCGTCAAAGGCATCGCGGCGAGGTTAGGCATCTCGTTGGTGCCGATCGCCGTCGATGAGTATGGAATGGTTCCGGACGCACTGGAGTCCGCCCACCACGCCAGGCCGCTTCGTGCGGTCTACCTGCAGCCCACGCTTCACAACCCGCTCGGCAGCACGATGCCAAGCCGACGACGCTCGGAACTCGTGGACACGTTGCACAGGCTGGACATCCCGGTCATTGAGGATTCCATCTACGGGTTCCTGCGTGAAGACCTGCCGCCGCTGGCCGGCCTGGCCCCGGAGCGCGTCGTCGTCGTCGATAGCCTCTCCAAGCGTCTTGCGCCCGGCCTGACGGTCGGATTCGTCGTCACGGAGAGCGCCGAACTGCGCGAGCGCATCGCAGCGGCGCTGCGTTCGGGCGGCTGGATGGCCCAACGATTCGCCCTGGCCGCGGCTACCCGGTGGGTTGACGACGGCACGGCGGCCACTGTCCAGGAGTTAAAACGCCGGGATGCCGCCGCGCGCCAGCAGAGCGCGGCGCAACGGCTGGATGGGTTCGATATCGCCGCCGACCCGCACGCCTATCACTGCTGGTGGAAGCTCCCTGGGCAGTGGCGGGCGGAGACCTTCGTGGCAGCCGCCGCTCGTCGCGGCATCGCGATCACACCTGCCGCGGCGTTCACCGTGGGGGCCGGCCATGCGCCGAACGCGGTGCGGCTGGCCCTGGCCTCCCCGCCACCCGAGGCTTTGAGCCATGCCCTTGACGTGCTGGCCATGTTGGCTCGCGGGACGCCGGAAGACACCGGTGTCGAGTGAGCCGAGAGCTCTTCGATACCAGGAACTGAACGCTGACGCTGCTTGAATCGCTTCACGCGACGTTCTTGGTATCAAAGCTGGCGACCAAGAATCTCCTGGGCAAGGATGGCCACGTGCAGGGACGTGACGGTCTCTGGGTCAGAGAGGTCCACGTTGAGAATGCGCTCGATGCGGGCCAGCCGCTCGTAGTAGGCCGGCCGCGACAGGTGAGATGCGGCAGCGGCAGCGGTCTTGTTGCCGCCGTGGTCGACGAACGTGCGCAGCGAAGCCAGGAGCGTGCCGCCGTGCTTGTTGTCGTGAGTGTTCAGAGCCGCCAGTTCGCGTTCTGTGAAGGCAGTCAACCGCTCGTCGTCGATCATCACGTGTAGCAGTCCGCGCAGATGGACGTCGTGCAGCCGGTGACATGACCGATTCGCCGACGTGCGCCCGGCCGCCGAGGCCACCTGCCGTGCTTCGGTGAGCGTGCGCCACGCCATGCCCGCTCCGTCGACCGGTGTGCCGGCGGCGACGAGAACTGGCAGCCCGCGAGGCAACTCGATCGCCGCACGGTGGATGTCGGCGGCGAAGCTGTCCACCAGAGCTCGATCGTCATCGGTGGGTGACAAAGACAAGAGGCAACCGACGACATTGTCACTGGTCACAGCGACGAGCGCGGCAACTCGGCTGGTGCGTGCCGCTCCCGCGGTGGCTTCGGCGAGATCGCGGACCAGTTCCTGCGCGGTGAGGGTGGCCGGCGGCGCGGCGTCGCCGGCATGGGGTAGAACGGCCAGGCCGATCAGCTTTCGGGCGTGTAGGGGGACTCCGGCATCGGCGCACCGGTCCACCACATCCGCGTCCGGCGGTGTCGAAGTGGAGAGCGCGGCGAGGAGCGTCCGATGGGTCTGGCGTTCGAGGCTCTCCCGGTCCCGCGCCAGCAGCCGATGCAGCGCCAGCGTGGAAGCCGCCCGTTCGAGCAGGACGAGATGGCGGCGTGGTGGCGGCTCCGGTGAGACCAGCACGAGCCGGCCCCAGTTGTCGCCGCGGGCACCGACGATGGTCACCAGCCAGCCCTCGGGCTGGTGGTATGTGGTGCGCTCAGTCGACTCGACCGCGCGGGAGCGTTTGGCCCACTCGGCGAGTAGCTCCCGGGCCGGTTCGTGGGCCGCGTCGTAGCCGAGAACCTGGTGTTTGATGGATTCGAGGATCACCGGCAAGCCGGAGAGGCGGGCGACCTCGGCAAGGATCTCGCTGATGCCGGCGCCGGCGACGCTGAGCTCGGTGAAGGTCTCGTGTACCCGTTCGGTGGTGCGCAGCTCTTCGAGCTGGGAATCGACGACGAGTTCCCCGACGGCCTGGGTGATGGTGACGAATGCCGCCTCGCGGCTCAACGTGATGAGTGGCAGGCCGGCGTGATCACAGGCGTCGACGAGGGCGGGCGGAAGCGCTGAGCGCCACCGGCGACCCAGCTCCACCACCAGCCCACTGACGCCGACAGAGGCCAGCCCATTGGCGTAGCCGGCCAGCTCGGTGTCGTCGCTCGGCAACGCGATGCCGGTGGTCATCAGCAATTCCCCGCCCCGCAACAGATGCGCGATGTCAGACAGCTCGGCCGAGTGCGCCCAGCGCACGCTCTTGGTCAGTCCGTTGCTGCCGGCGACCACCTGAGGCGCGCCGCGGCGCATCGCGGGCAGCGCAAGGACTTCGGCGACAGTGGGCAACATGGCGGTCCTTCGGCGATCTTTACGGACCATAAGCATAAGGCGTGACATCCTTACGCATCGTCGGTTCACGTGAGAGCTGCCGAGGTATTGCATAGAGATACACACCACAGAAAGGGCGTGCTGGAGATGCCAGACGAATCGCTGCTGAAGCGTCACCGGGCGGTCTTGCCGGATTGGATGGCCCTCTATTACGAGGAGCCGATCGAGATCGTCAGCGGCGCGGGCCGCCATGTGACCGACGCCGAAGGCCGGACCTACCTGGACTTCTTCGCCGGCATCCTGACCAACGCCATCGGCTACGACATGGCCGAGATCAGCGACGCCATCCGGCGCCAGGTGGATACCGGCGTGCTGCACACCTCCACCCTCTACCTGATCCGGGAACAAGTGGCTCTGGCCGAGCGGATCGCTGAGCTGTCCGGTATCCCGGACGCCAAGGTGTTCTTCACCACCAGTGGCACTGAAGCCAACGAGGCGGCACTGCTGTTCACGACCCAGGCCCGCCGGTCCCATCAGGTACTGGCGCTGCGCAACTCGTACCACGGGCGGGCCTTCGCCACGATGGCGATCACTGGGAACCGCGGCTGGTCGGCGTCGAGCCTCAGCCCGATCAACGTCAGCTATGTCCACGGCGGCTACCGGTACCGCAGTCCGTTCGCTGAGCTGAGCGACGCCGACTACATCCGAGCTTGCACCGCCGATCTTCGCGACGTGATCGAGACGACGACGGCTGGCGACATCGCCTGCATGATCGTGGAGCCGATTCAGGGCGTCGGCGGGTTCACCATGCCGCCCGACGGGCTCTACGGCGCCTTCAAGGAGGTGCTCGACGAGTACGGCATCCCGCTGATCTCGGACGAGGTGCAGACCGGTTGGGGCCGCACCGGCGACCACTTCTGGGGGATCAGCGCGCACGGCGTCGTGCCCGATGTCATGACCTTCGCCAAAGGCCTGGGCAATGGGTTGTCGATTGGCGGCGTCGTCGCCCGAGCGGACCTCGTCGACAGCGTCAACGTCAACTCCATCTCCACCTTCGGCGGAAACCCGCTGTCTACAGCCGGTGCCCGGGCCACGCTCGAGTACCTTCTGGAGCACGACCTCCAGGCGAACGCCGCCAAGCAGGGAAGCCATCTGCTGACGGCTCTGCGGGCAGCTGCGGAGAAGTATCGGCTGATCGGTGACGTCCGGGGCAAGGGCCTGATGCTCGGCATCGAGATGGTCGAGCCGGGCACACTGACACCGTCGCCGCGGGCGGCCGGCCTGGTTCTCGAAGCAGCGAAGGCCGCCGGCCTGCTGGTGGGCAAGGGCGGCCTGCACGGCAACGTCGTTCGGCTGGCGCCACCCATGACGCTGACCGATGCCGAGGCCGACGAAGGACTGCAGAAATTGCTCACTGCCCTGGAACAGAGTGATCGGGAGCTGCGCGGATGAACCACGGCGGCAAGATCGTCCACTGGGTGGAGGGCAAGCCCTGGGAGGGCTCGTCCGAGCGCACCGGGCCGGTGTTCGACCCGGCCACGGGTGAGGTCAGCGGTGATGTGCTGCTTGCCTCCGCCGTCGACGTCGACCAAGCCGTCGACGCTGCGTCGCGGGCCGCGGTCAGCTGGCGACGTGCGTCCCTGGCCAAGCGCAGCGCGGTGCTGTTCCGTTTCCGTGAACTGCTCGCTGAACGGGTGGACGAAGTCGCCGCCGTCATCACGGCCGAACACGGCAAAGTGTTGTCGGATGCCGCCGGCGAGGTGCAGCGCGGGCTCGAGGTGGCCGAGTTCGCCTGCGGTATTCCGCACCTGCTCAAAGGCGGCTTCAGCGAGAACGCCTCGACGAACCTGGACGTGTACTCGCTGCGGCAGCCGCTTGGCGTCGTTGCGGTCATCTCTCCGTTCAATTTCCCGGCCATGGTTCCCCTGTGGTTCGTGCCCATCGCGATTGCCTGCGGCAACACCGTTGTGCTCAAGCCGAGTGAGCGGGACCCGTCGGCCAGCTTGCTCCTGGCCGAGCTGTGGGCTGAAGCCGGACTACCCGACGGCGTCTTCAACGTGGTGCACGGCGACAAAGAGGCCGTCGATCAGTTACTGCGTCATGACGACGTCAGGGCGGTCTCGTTCGTCGGCTCTACGCCGGTTGCCCAGTACGTCTACGAGACGGCCACTCGGAACGGCAAACGGGTCCAGGCGCTCGGCGGTGCGAAGAACCACATGGTCGTGTTGCCGGACGCGGACCTCGATCTCGCGGCCGACGCAGCGGTCAACGCCGGCTTCGGATCGGCGGGCGAGCGGTGTATGGCGGTGAGCGCGCTGGTGGTGGTGGAGCCGGTGGCCGACCAGCTGGTAGCCAAGATCCGGGAGCGGATCAGTGGCCTGCGGGTCGGTGACGGCCGGCAGGCATGCGACATGGGGCCGCTGATCACCCGGTCGCACCGGGACAGGGTGGCGTCGTACTTGGACGCAGGGGTAGCCGCGGGAGCGGACCTCGTCGTCGATGGCCGGAAACACCCGATCGAAGGCGCGGCGGACGGCTTCTGGCTCGGGCCGACGCTGTTCGACCGGGTCACGCCCGACATGTCGATCTACACCGACGAGATCTTCGGTCCGGTGCTGTCGGTGCTGCGGGTCGCTTCCTACGACGACGCGCTGGATCTGGTCAACCGGAACCGATACGGCAACGGCACGGCGATCTTCACCAACGACGGCGGCGCCGCACGCCGCTACCAGAGCGAGGTCGAGGTCGGCATGGTGGGCGTCAATGTGCCGATCCCGGTCCCAGTCGCGTTCTATTCCTTCGGCGGCTGGAAGGCGTCGTTGTTCGGGGACAGCCATGCCTACGGTGCCGACGGCGTGCACTTCTTCACCCGGTCCAAGGTGGTCACGAGTCGCTGGCCCGAGACCGGCCGGGCTAGCCAGGGCGCCACGAACGGCGTCAGCCTCGCCTTCAACCCCACCGGCTAGGCCGTCCCCCAAATGATCATGTTTGGGGGGTTCTCTCGCGCGTCACCATGCCTGCAGGCCTGTCGCCGCCCGGGGAAACCCACCAAACATGATCATTTGGAGGGGAAGACGTGCGTGAGGGCGTCGGCGAAACGCCAGCAGTCGTGGTACGTCGAATACAGCGCGGCAGGAGCGACGCGGACCACGTCCGGTTCGCGGGCGTCGGTCATGACGCCGTGTCCGGACCGCAGGCGCCGAACGAGTTCGCCGGCCGTACCCTCTGTCACGCGCAGTGACAGCTGACTGCCCCGCTGCGCTGGGTCGTGCGGCGTGATCATCGTGATCGGCCGGCCTGGAGTGATCTCTTCGATGAGCCCGGCCAGATAGCCGGTCAACCGCAGGCTGCGTTCACGTAGCGTCGCCATGCCCGCTTTGTCGAACACGTCCAGGGCAGCCCGCATCGGGGCGAGCGCGAGGGCGCACGGCGTCGAGATCTGCCAGGCATCGGCCGACTCCGGAGGCTGGGAGACCGGCTCCATCAGGAATCGTGTCTGGACGTCCGTGCCCCACCACCCTTCGAAACGTTGCAGGTCGCGATTGCGCAGGTGGCGCTCGTGGATGAACGCCGCACCCGGCGCGCCAGGGCCGGAGTTGAGGTACTTGTAGGTACACCAGGCGGCGAAGTCGACACCCCAGTCGTGCAGATGCAGCGGGACGTTGCCGGCCGCGTGAGCCAGATCCCAGCCGACCACGGCCCCGGCCGCCTGGCCGGCGCGTGTGATGGCGGGGATGTCCATCAACTGCCCGGTCTGGTAATTGACTCCGCCGAGCAAGACCAGGGCGTACGTGTGCCCTTCACGGGCGAGGAGATCCACGATGTCCTCGGTGCGCAGGTGCTGCTCACCGGTTCGCGCGCGCAGGCGGACCACTGCTTGGTCCGGGTCCAGCCCATGGAATCGGGCTTGGCTGCGCACGGCGTAGCTGTCCGACGGGAACGCGGTGTCTTCGATCAGGATCCGGGTTCTTTCGCCATGCGGGCGATAGAACGACACCATCAGCAAGTGCAGATTCACCGTCAGGCTGTTCATGACGACGGTCTCCCGCGGCAGGGCGCCGACGAGCCGCGCGGCGGACTCGGCCAGCTGCTGTGGATTCGGCAGCCATGGCCGGTCTCCTTCGAAGAAACCTTCCACCCCGCGCTTCGCCCAGCTGTCCAGCTCGTCGAGCACCATGGACGGCGCGGCCTTCGGCTGTAGTCCAAGGGAGTTCCCGACCAAATACGCAGCCTCGGCGTAGTGCCCGCCTTCAGCGGGCGGGACGACGAAATGGTCGCGCCATCCGGGATCGTCGGCATCGGCGGCGCGGGCGGCCTCTTCAGTGGCCGGCAGGGCAGCGTTCATCGCTGTTGTGTCTCCTCGTCACATCTTGGTGCGGGCGGACCACAGCTCCGGGAAGACCACCCTGGCCAGACTACGTTCCAGCCATTTGATGCCGTCCGAACCGCCGCTTCCGGCCTTGGCTCCCATGGATCGGTGGACGGCGCGAAGGTGTTGGTGTCGCCATTCGTTGAACTGTTCGGCCACCTCCGTCAGCGCCTCGCCGAGCAACCGGAGGTGGTTGTCCGGGGTGTCATTCCGGTAGATCTCGACCCACGCGTCTTCGACGGCCGGATGTGGTTCGTGCTCGACGGTGACGTCGCGTTCGAGCACCTCATCGGGGATGGCGTAACCGTTCCTCGCCAGCAGCGCCGTCGTGTCGTCCCAGACGCTCGGCTGCTCAAGCGTTTCGATCAGCTCCTCATGGACCTCGGGCTGCCGCTTGAACGGCCGGACCAGGGACGCTGTCTTCAAGCCGAGCAGGAACTCCAGATGCCGGTACATCGCGGATTGGAATCCGGAGCCTTCACCCAGCAGGTCGCGGAACCGGTTGAAGTCGGTGGGCGTCATCCAGCGCAGGCTTTGCCAGCTCGCGGTCAGGCCGGTGAGATGCAGAGCTGCTCTGTGTAGCGGCTGGATAGCCCGCCACGCGTCGTCATCACGCAGCAGCCGCCTGGTTTCGAGCAACTCGAAACAGATGAGCTTGAAGTAGAGCTCCATGACTTGGGAGATCATCAGAAAGGACATCTCGCCGGGCTCGTCGCTCAGCGTCTGCTGAAGGCTGTGCAGCGTGCTTGCGTGCACGTAGGCGTCGTAGGGCACCTCTCCGGTGAAGTCCAGATTCGGGGTACCGGCGGATTCAGCGGCGCGCTCGGCGCGTTCCTGTTCCGACAGCGGCCGGAGCGCTGGCTTGCTTCGTGTCGTGTTCATGCGCCCTCTCCTCCTATATACACCATCATCGCGAGGTTGAAGATCCGATGGAATGCCGGATCAACGGCACTGCGGGCACCTCGCCGTTGATTCTCGGCGTATCCTCGTAGATCACTTTGTGAATGAAAGGACCTCATGGCAGACGAGATGGACTGGGCGATCCTGCGCGAGCTCCAGGACGACGCGCGGCTCTCGTACAACGAGCTTTCCCGGCGCGTGCACCTGTCGCCGCCGGCCGTGGCCGAACGGGTCCGCCGGCTCGAAGAGTCGGGCGTCATCGCGGGCTACCACGCACATGTGAACACCGCGTCCGTGGGATGGGCGATCAGCGCGTTTATCCGGCTGTCCTGCTACGGGCCGCGCTGTGTGCTCCGTGACCCGGAGGTGAAGCGCTGGCCCGAAATTCAGGAGATACACCGGGTCACGGGGGACGTGTGCAGCATCCTTCGGGTGGTGGCCGAATCGGTGGAGACGTTCGAGGCGCTGATCGACCGGCTGAGTGTGTACGGGCGGCCGTCGAGCTCCATGGTGTTGTCCACGCCACTCGACCGGCAGCCGATCGCTCCCACGGCTCGGTCGGCTGACGCGTCCTCAGACGACGTGTGACTCAGGGCGGGTCGTGGCGCCTGCCGCGAAGCGTTCGCCGCTGAGTGGTGTGACGTCGACCGGCGGGGTGCGGTCCAGATAGAGGTCACGGACGATCTCGCCGACGGCCGGTGCCTGCAGAAAGCCATGCCCGGAGAATCCGGTGGCGTACAGGAAGTTCTCCGGCGACGACGCGCGCCCGATGAGCGCATTGTGATCAGGCGTGACCTCGTACAACCCGGCCCAGCCGTTCGCGATGGCCATGTCGGCCAGCTCTGGAGCACGCCGCCGCATCGCCTGGCGGAACAGCTCCATCCAGCCTGGGGTCCAGCCGGTGTCGAATCCGGAGTTCTCCCTTGGGTCGGCCAAGCCGAACAGGAGGCCGTCGTCGCTGTTGTGGAAGTAGCCGCTGGAGTCGAAGTCGATCGTGAACGGGATGCGCGGTGCCGCGGGTCGCAGCGGCACGGTGAACGCGATCTGCCGGCGGAACGGCCGCACCGGCAGGTCGACGCCGGCCATCTCGCCGATCCGCGCGGACCATGCGCCTGCCGCACAGATCACCGTGGAGCATCGGATGGTGCCGCGCGACGTATGGACCGCGGTGATGTCGTCGCCATGAGTGTCCATGCCGACGACGCTGGTTTGGGGCATGATGCACACGCCTTCCCGCGCGGCGGCCTGGGCGTAGCCCTCGATGACGAGCGTGGGCCGGGCGTGGCCGTCGTCGGGCGAGAAGACCGCGGCCAGCAGACCCTCGGTTGTCACATATGGGCACAGCTGGTGGGCTTCATCCGGGCTCATCAGCCGGCTCGGCACCCCCAGGCGGTTCTGGATGGCGACGCTGTCCTCGAACGCGCTCACGTGGTCGTCAGTGGTGAGCAGGAACAGGTAGCCGACGTTGTCGAGTTTGATGTCGCGGCCGGGGCGGCGAGGGAAGTCTTGGAAGGCACGTAAGCTGCGGGCGCCGAGTTCGATGTTGAGGGGATCGGAGAACTGGGCGCGCACGCCGCCGATCGGTTTGCCGGAGCTGCCGCTGCCCAATTCGCTGCGTTCGAGCAGGACGACGTCTTTCACTCCGGCCTCGGCCAGGTGGAAGGCGATGCTGGCGCCCATGACGCCGCCCCCGACTATCACCACCGTTGCCCTCTCAGGCACCGATGCGCTGCCGGGCGAAACGATGCTGGACGGGCTCATAGACATGGGGCGATCCCTTCGGGCGGACTCGACACCAGTGTTCTACACCTCAGTCGGTGACGTAGGCGCCTCGTTGCGGGTCGAATCTGCGTGCTTCGGGGCCGCGCAGCCCATGGCGCGGGTCCCAGCGAGTGAGCGTGAGGTCCCCGGCTCGCCATTCCATCATCGAGACAAGGTCGAGAGAGACGGTGGCGACGTGCCACGACACGGGTCGCCAGCCGCGTCTGTCCTCGATAGCGTCCGCGATGGAGTCCCGGAGTTCGTCGTCAGGAAGCACATACGCCCGGCCGCGGATCTTGAGTTCGGTTTCCGGTTCGTCGGCGTTGACGATGGGGGACTGCAACACGAGGCGAGGATCCCGCGCGACATCGAGCGCCTTGAGCGACTGCGGAATGAGCACGAGGACCAGATGACCCTCTACCAGGTGCGCCTCGATGGGACTGATGCGTGGCGCTCCGTCTGGCCGGATAGTGCCGGCGTACACGAACCCCCATTGGCGGATGATGGAGCGGGCCCGAGCCGCGAAGTCCGGTGCGCTGTGCTTCAGGTGGCTCCAGCTGGACTGTTCAGTCATATGGCAGACACCCCCTTCAAGCCCCCGTGCCGCTACCGTACGCGACGACGAGCGCTCACGCAGCGAAGTTGGCTTCGCAACCGCGGATGTCGTTGTCCCGGCCCCAGGTCATCGTCTCGGGCGGACGATGACCTCACTGCCGATCGGCCGGAAGCCGACGGCGAGGAATGCGCGCAGGGATCGTGCGTTGCCCGGTGAGACCGCGGCGAATACCGGTTCACCGGGCGGAACGAGGCCGAGAGCGTCGTTGAGCAGCGACCGGCCCCAACCTTGGCCGCGACCTTCAGGTTCGGTCTCGATACTGAGCTCGCGCCGTCCGGCAAGACCGCTGGCCAAAGTCACCAGGCCGCGTTCGTCACCGTAGACCCGGACATCGTGACGCAGGCGAGCGGCATGGCGCACCCGCGGGTGAGCGGTCATGTCCGGTCGTTCAGGGAGCGGAACGCCCCCGCGCCCGTCCGCGACGAGAGTGGCATCGATCGTCCCGATCTCCCCCTGGGTGCCGGCCAGCCAGCGTAGGAAGTCAGGGGCCAGCGAGCGCCCGAATCCATCGGGCTGGTGTGCAGCGACCGAGGCGGCCGGTGCGTCCGTGGCGATGACGGCGTGGCCGGTGAACGCGACCGAGCACTCCAGGCTGTGGCCAAGTGCTGGCAGGACCTGGAACGCCCCGTCGGCGGGTGGGAACTCGCCGCGGGCCGCCGAGAGCAGGAGGTCGAGGAGTGGGTGCGCCTCGTCGTGCCCATGATCATGAACACTGTGTGACCGTATTGGTTCACTAGTGTTCATGATCACCGGGACTGGGGGAGCTTGACGGATCCCGGTTTGGGGACCCGGGCGGACGGTGGCGGCACCACCGGTCCGATGTCGCCGTCAGGCGCCTCGTCCAGGTCGACGATCACCGGCGCGTGGTCGCTCGGCCCGGTGCCCTTGCGTGCCTGCCGGTCCACCCACGCCGCCTTGACTCGCTCCGCGACCGAGCCGGTGGCCAGGGCAAGGTCGATTCGCATGCCGAGATCCTTGTGGAACATACCCGCGCGGTAGTCCCAATAGGTGAACACCCGATCATTGGGCCAGCGGTCGCGGACGACGTCATGCAACCCAATGGCCTGCAGGTCGCCAAGTGCGGCGCGTTCGGGCGGCGTGACGTGGGTCTGGCTGATGTAGGCATCCGGATCGAACACGTCGGCATCGGTCGGAGCGATGTTCACGTCTCCGCACACCATCGCATCCGGGGGACCGGATGCCACCACGTCCCGTAGCGCGGCGAGCCAGGCGAGCTTGTAGTGGTAATGCTCGGAGTCCGGTTCCCGGCCGTTAGGCACATAGACCGAGTGCACCCGGACGCCGCCGCACGTGGCCGCTACCGCGCGAGCTTCCGGATCCGGAAAGCCCGGTGCGCCCTCGATGCCGCTGACGACGTCGTCGAGGCCCACCCGGGACAGTATCGCCACGCCGTTCCAACGAGGCTCCCCGTGATGGGCGATCTCGTAACCGAGTGCGGCCAGTGGTTCCCCGAGCACCGCGGTGAACGCTTCGTCGGTGAGCTTGGTCTCCTGGAGGCAGACCACGTCGGGCTGCCGCTGTTCCAGCCAAGGCAGCAGCCGGGGTACCCGCTGCTTGGCAGAGTTCACATTCCACGTCGCTACCCGCACGTGCCCAACGTTAGCGCCCGTGGGTCCGCCTTCGGCTCGGGGCTACTCGCGGTGATCTTCACGCTGAGTCAGCGGAAGTCGTCGGCGTGGTCGGCAGCCCATTGCCGGAATGTGCGGGCCGGCTTGCCGGTGACTCGTTCGACGGTTGTGGTGACCGGCTCCGGGGAGTCCACCATCGCCGCCCACGCGTCGAGTGCCCCCTGAACGAAGCCCGGGTCGCCCCATTCGGCCAGGAGCTGCTCGTGCGCTTCCTCGCGGGAAAGCTCTTCCCACCGCACGGTACGACCGACCGCTTCGCCGATGATGTGTACCTGGTCGGCCTGGCTGACGAGCTCAGGCCCGGTCAGCGCGTATGCCTGGCCGACGTGCTGATCGTCGAGCAGCGCTAGGACGGCTACCGCGGCGAGGTCTGCCTCATGGACGAGGGACCTGCGCGCACCGCCGTATGGCCAGCGCACGACGCCGGCGCGGACCTCGTCGGCCCAGCCCAGCGTGTTCGTGGCGATGCCGCCCGAGCGGAGGAACGTCCACTCCACCCCGGCCTCCTCGACCAGCTGCTCGATCTCGCCCCAGAAGCCGTCCGGTCGTTGGTCGATGTCGGAGCCTATGGCGGAGAGGTAAACGATTCGGCTCGCGTGTTTGGCGAGGGTCTGTATCGCGGCGGGTGCGGTTTCGGTGGAGAAGTTCGGCCAGAGCAGGAAGACGGCGTCGACGCCGTCGGCGGCAGCGGCGAGAGTTTCCGGTTTGGCCAGATCGCCGGGAACGACGTCGACCCCGTCGGGCAGCCGTGCCGTGTCCGGGTTGCGGACCATGGCTCGGACCTGCACTCCGGCGGTGAGCAGGCCGGACACAACATGGCGGCCGACGTTGCCGGTGGCGCCGGTGACGAGGATGGTGCGGGGTGTAGTCATGGGATTCCCTCAGGTCGTGATGTCGTCGAGCAGCCGTGGGCTTCCCGGCGGAGGCCCTGGGTGACGGCCTCGTTCACGAGCTTCCAACTTAAACAATGGTTTAAGTCAAGCTACGGTGGTCGGCATGACTCCCATCCCTCCTGGCGCTGACGTTCTGACCATCGGCGAGTTGTCGGAGCGCAGCGGCGTGCCGTCGTCGGCGCTGCGCTTCTACGAGCGGCAAGGCCTGATCCGCAGCCGGCGGACGACAGGAAACCAGCGCCGTTACAGCCGGGCGACGCTTCGGCAGGTCGCCTTCATTCGCGCTTCACAGAACGTCGGTGTGCCGCTGGGCTTGATCGGCGAGGTGCTGGCGTTCCTGCCGGACGACGCCGCACCGACGCAAGAGTTCTGGGAGCGGGCGTCGTCGTGCTGGCGCGACATGCTCAATTCGCGGATCAAGCAGCTCGAACGCATGCGCGATCTGTTCACCGAATGCATCGGGTGCGGCTGTCTGTCGTTCGATCAGTGTCAGCTCATCAACCCTGGGGACAAGCTGGGTGAGCAGGGGCCGGGACCGCGCCGGCTGGTCAAGTCCTGAGCGAGATGCCCGCGGCCAGGCCGCTGCGGTTGCGGGAGCCTGGCGGCGGAGTCCGGCTGGAGGGCAGAGTCTTGCGCCACTCGCACAGGGAGCTGTGATCATAGTGACCGTGACGGAACATGTGCGCGTAGTTGTCGTCGGGGCGGGAGCGGCCGGTCTGGCGGCCGCACTGGAACTGCGTCGGGCCGGCGCCGAGGTGACAGTGCTGGAGGCCCGGCCGCGGGTGGGCGGGCGCATCCACACGGTCACCTTCCCAGACGGCCGATGGGCCAATGCGGGCGCAGAGTGGGTGAACTCCGATCACCATCTGGTTCGTGAGCTGGCTGCCGCATATGGACTGGCGTTGATACCGGCGCGGGGTTTCGAAGCGTTCGTCGTCGAAGGCCGGCTCCATGAGGAGGAGCCTTCGGAGCTATCCGTGATCGGGGATGCTCTCGAACGTCTGGCCAACGGCCTGACGGATCCGGATGCACCATGGCGTGATCGATTCGCCCTTGACCTCGACCGGCGCAATGTTGCCGAATGGCTCGACGAACTCCGCCCACCCGACACCGCGCGGGCATGGATCGAGACCTATGCGCGCGGTGAATACATGGTGGAGCCGCACGAGCTATCGCTGGCCGTGATGGCGCTCGCCGTCCGGCTCGATACGGCTGACACCGCGTTCCGGTTCGCCGACGGCACAGCCGCGCTCGTTGAGGCGATGACGCGAGATCTCGGATCCGAACGGATACGTCTCGGCGAGCCGGTTCAGCGCATCGAGCACGACGCGTCGGGTGTTTCGGTCGTGACGCATCACGCCGAGTACGAGGCCGACGACGTCGTGGTAACGGCGCCCCTGCCAGCCGTCGACCAGATCACGATCGATCCCGCGATCGAGGTGCCGTCAGTCGGGCAAGGCCGCGGCGGGAAACTGCTCGTGCCGTACCCATCACGGGGGTGGGATCGGGTCGAGGGCGACGCCGACGTCGATGCCGCTTTCGATTTCGTGTACGAGAACGCTCCGGACCAGCCGGGCTCGGGGCGAGTGCTGACCGCCTACGGCACGCGCGTGATCGGCGACGACGACGTCCATCACGCCTTCGCCACCTGGTTTCCGGATCTGGAAACACCCGATGGTGACGCCATCGCCGCGTGGTGGAGCACCGAGCCGGAGACTGGATGCACGTACTCGGCGTTCCGGCCGGGTGACCTGCCCGCGCTGGCACGAATCCGTGAACCGTTCGGCCGGATCCACCTGGCCGGTGAACACACCGAGGTCGTCAACGGCTATGTCGAGAGCGCACTGCGCAGCGGTCGTCGTGTCGCCAACCGGATTCTGGAGAGGGCGTCCAGCGGCCAGATTGGTGGAGAGTTTCCGCGATAACGGTCGCTGCGGTTTCCGTTCGCGCGCCGTAGCGCGCCGCCGGCGATCGACGTCAGCGGACGGCAACCAGCACATGGTCGTCTCCGACCTGCCACAGCGGCGCGACGCTGCTGAACCCCGCTGCGCGCAGCATGTCCGACTGTTCACCCACGGTGAGGCCGTTGCCGTGATGGCTGTGTGCGTCCTCGTCGCCGTCGTTCGAGGCCGTCTGCGCGCTGTCGAAGCGCTCGGCCCGGGCTCGGGCGAGCTCGCCGAACTCCGGCTCGGCGAGAATCGTGTCCCACCAGCTCCGCCATTCCTCGTTGTCCTGCACACCGGCCCGAACGGCTCGCCGGTTCCGGACGGTCTCGGCCAGGGCCTGCATCCGTGCGTCACCGATGCCCAGATGGTCGCCGTTGACCACCACGCCGCCAGGTTCGATCACTTCGCCCAGCGCGCGATACATCTGCTCCAGCTCGTCGCTGGTCAGCCAGTGCAGCGCCGTTGTGGACACGGCGGCATGGACGGTTGAAGGAAGCCGGCGACGCCAGGACGGCGAGGCGAGGTCGTCGTCGACCCATTCGATGCCCTCGCGATAGTGGGATCTGGCCAGTCCGAGCAGAAGTGGGTCGGAGTCGATGCCGATGATCGCGGCCGCGGGGATACGTTCATGTAGGCGCGCGGCGAGCGAACCGGGCCCGCAACCGAGGTCGACCACCACAGGCTCGGCGACGTCGGCCACGGCGGTCTCCACGATGTCGCAGATGACAGCGAAGCGTTCCTCGCGGTCGGCGACATAGAACTCTTGCTGTTCGTCCCAGCGACGCATCCACGCGGCCGCCGTGGTGCTCGATACGGTCGCGTTAGCAGTGTTCTGCGTCATGCTGACTCCATCACTGTCGATAAACTCTTTGCCAGTGACGACGCTAGTCCCGGAAGGGGTAACTGGTCAAGTGAACTTTGACAGTCACACCAGTGACGTGCTCGCCGCCGCCGTGAAGGTCATCAACCTGCTCACGCCTGGGTATGCACGCGGTCGCGAGTACCACCCGGCCGCCACCGCCGACGACGTGCGGCAGGAACTGCACTGGCGTTCCGCTCGCGAGTACGAAGTCTCCGACGCCGACGTGGACACGTTGCGCGGCTACGCTGAACGGCTCCGCGCCATCTTCGAGGCCGTCGACTGTGGGCGTATCGACGACGCCTGTGAACAGACCAACACCCTGCTCCGCGAGACGCAGGCGGCACCGGTGTTGACCAGGCACGACGACGAGCCGTGGCATTTGCACTTCCACGCCGCGGATGCCGAATGGGCCCGTAGCTGGGCTGCGCCCATGGCGACTGGACTGGCGGTTGTCCTCGGCAATCCAGTCTTCGACCGGCTGGGAATCTGCACAGCGCCGATGTGCGACCGCGTCTTTGTTGATACGTCGCGCAACGGCGCCCGAAGATTCTGCTCGACCGCGTGCCAGAATCGGGTGAAAGCCGCCGCATTCCGAGCCCGGCAGCGGACATGACGGGCGTCTTCACGGCAGCGACGGCGCCTGCAACGCTCTGAAGGAATGTGAATGATCGAGCAGTTCAAGCCCATCGTGACCAAGCGCCTGGTCCTGCGCCCGTTCACCGCCCGGGACGAAGAAGACATGCTGGAGTTCGAGTCACGCGAAGACGTGGCCCGCTACCTCTTCAACGAGCCCCGGACCCGGGAAGACAACGCCCGCGAGTTGGCCGCCCGCCAGACCAAGACGGCGCTGCGCAAACAGGGCGACACCCTGATTCCAGCCATCGAGCTGGACGGCAAGGTCATCGGTTACACAGTCTTGAGCTGGTTGAGCGAGCAGAACCGGCAAGGCGAGTTCGGCTACGTGCTGCACCCGGACTTCGGTGGCCAGGGGTACGCCACCGAGGCCGGTATCGAGATGCTGCGGCTCGGTTTCGAGGAGATGCGGCTGTACCGCATCATCGGGCGCTGCGATGCACGCAACACGGGCTCCGCTCGGGTGATGGAGCGCATCGGGATGCGCAAAGAGGCCCATTTCGTCGGCAACGAAATCTTCAAGGGTGAGTGGGGCGAAGAACTGGTTTACGCCATGCTCGAGTCGGAGTGGAAACAATCCCCTTGGGCCTGAACCGTCGTCCGTTGCTGCTGTTTCACGGCACGAGCTTGGCGGCCGCACGTTGATATCGCACCGCCGCACGTAGGAGTTGTTCAGCCAGCTCTGGTGGATGCTCGACCTCGAAGTCCACGTCGAGAGCACCGAGCAGGAACGCGAGCGAGTGCAGCGTGTCCGCGCCGAAATGCAGCAAACAGGCATCGCGGTCGATCGGTTCGATCCGGCCGTAGGTGGTCGCCCGCCTAGCGGTCGCGGAGTCGGCCGGAACGTGCAACTTCACGGTGGCTTGGTAGGGCCAGGCCTGGTCGACGCTGCGGGCGACGAAGGCCGCCGCATCGCCGCCGGGTAGCTCTCGTGGTGAGAACCGCGGCCCGGTCGGTGTTCGCGTGCGGATCCGGTCGACCCGGAAGGTGCGCCAGTCGCGACGGTCCAGGTCCCATGCCACCAGGTACCAGCGTTTGCTCCATGTGACGAGTTCGTGTGGCTCGGTGTCGCGGCGGCTCGGTGTGCCTTGGCGGCCGTGGTAGTCGAATCGGAGCCGCTCGTGGTCGCGGCACGCTGTGGCCACCGCGGTGAGTTCGTTCGCGTCGACGGCGGGGCCGGCCGGCGTCTGCACCGTGGAGACTCGCAACGCCTCGATGCGCCGCCAGAGCCGGTGCGGTAGCACTTGCTCCAGCTTGAGCAGGGCACGCAAGGCCGCTTCACCGACCCCGGTTACGCCGCTCCCGGTAGCGGTGCGCAGGCTGACAGCCACCGCGACGGCTTCCTCGTCGTCGAGCAGCAGCGGCGGTAACCGGCCGCCAGCACCGAGCCGGTACCCGCCGGCCGGGCCCATGTCGACATCGATCGGATAGTCGAGGTCACGCAGTTTGTCGATGTCTCGCCGCACGGTTCGGGTACTTACCCCCAGATGCTCAGCGAGTTCCGCTCCGGGCCACTCGCGACGAGACTGCAGGAGGCTCAGTAGCCGGAGTAGACGAGCAGAGGTTTCCTTCATGCCCGACATTATGACCGGAGTAGAGGACCGAATCTGTCCGCTACTTCGCTTAGCTTCGGAGGTATGGATACCTCGATCAAGCCCTTCCGCATCAACGTTCCGCAGGCTGATTTGAACGACCTCGCCATGCGCCTGAAGAACACCCGCTGGCCCGACGAACCGTCCGGCATCGACTGGAGTTTCGGCATTCCCGTCGGCTACCTGCGGGAACTCGCCGACTACTGGCGAACCCGCTACGACTGGCGGGCCCACGAAGCGCGGCTGAACACCTTTGCGCAATTCACCACTGAGATCGACGGACATGATGTGCATTTCGTGCACGTCCGCTCGCCTGAGCCCGGTGCGCTGCCACTGGTGTTGACTCACGGATGGCCCGGATCGATCGTGGAGTTCATCGATCTGATCGGCCCATTAGCTGATCCACGCGCCCACGGCGGCGACCCGGCGGACGCCTTCCACGTAGTAGTGCCCTCTCCACCGGGCTTCACGCTGTCCGGGCCCACCCGTGAGCTGGGCTGGTCGGTGGCCAGGGTTGCGCGGGCGTGGGCGGAGCTGATGCGCCGCCTGGGCTACGACAGATACGTCGCGCACGGCGGTGATTTCGGTTCGCTGGTCTCTCGAGAGCTGGGTCTCGTTGATTCCGAACATCTCGCCGCGCTGCACCTCACCTCGGTCTTCTCAGCGAGCGCGACCCCGGAGAACGCTGATTTCTCCGTCGAGGCGGAGAAAATCAGCGTGGAGAAGGGGTACCGATACGAATATGAGCTCGGCGGCTACGCGTCGATCCAGGGAACGAAGCCGCAGCTCATGGCCTATGGGTTGACCGATTCGCCGGTCGCGCAACTGGCTTGGATCGCCGACGGGTTCAAGGCGTGGACGGACTCCACCGATGTGCCCGAAGACGCCGTGGATCGCGACGCGATGCTGACCAACGTGATGTTGTACTGGTTGACCGGCACAGCTGGATCGTCGGCGCGTTATTACAAGGAGGGCGTGGAGACCTGGGGAGAACCCGAGCCGGAGTCCTCGGTGCCGACGGCCGTCGCCGTCTTCCCGCACGACATCGCCCTACCGATCCGCCGGCTGGCCGAGCGGAACAATGCCATCGTGCGGTGGACCGAGTTCGACCGGGGCGGGCATTTCGCGGGCATGGAAGAACCCGATCTGCTCCTTGAGGACCTGCGAGAGTCTTTCCGCGCCTACCGCTAGAGACACCCCATGATCATGAACACTTCATGACCATATCGGTCACGAAGTGTTCATGATCATGGGGCAGGGGCGTCGTGGAACGCTTTCCTCGGCTCGTACCAGGTCTCGCCAGCGGGCTCGCCGGCGATGTTCCAGCTCCACGAGACGGTTGGCGTGATGCGGATGTAGGTTCCTGGGCCCACCATGCCGACTCGTTCGAATGGTTCCTCGGCGTACCCGAAGACCCGGATGCAGCGCGTGATGAAGGGCTCGAAGGAAACCATGTCGTCGACAACCAGGGCGACTTTGTGGTTCCCGGCCCGCACGTTGCGGAACTTGCGGGTTTCGGTCACGTTCGGGCCGGGACCACCGACCCAGAAGAACGACCCGTCGTATTCAAACGCAACGGGGACTGCATCCGGCTGCCCGCCCGGTCCAACGGTGGCGAGCCGGGCGAGCGACTGTGAGCTCAGGTAGGCGATCTCTTCAGCGGTGAACGTCATGAATGCCTCCATGCGTGGAGATGATTGTTCCGATACTCATACGAACGGCAGCCGGTCGCATCGACGTGCCGGCCGTTATCCGTTGGATTAGTGCAGGGCATTCCATTGGGGCGTCCCGGCGGACGGCGTAGAGTCAGATTCGTGCGGCATGATCACCATGGCCGGACGCACCGGCTAGAACTTGGCGACCAGACACTTCGCGAATGGGATTGCACGGTTCTCGCCAGCGATCCCGAAGACGGCATAGTGCTCGACCGCTCCGCCTTCTACCCGGGCGGCGGTGGGCAACCGCCCGACCACGGCGTGCTGCTGTGGGGTGGCGTTCAGACACGGATCGTGGGGGTGCGGGCGCGGGACGATCTCTGGCTCATTCCCGAGCCCGACGATCCGTTGCCGCCTGTTGGTGCCCAGGTCCAGGGGGCTATCGACGACGAGCGCCGCAGCATGCTCATGCGCACACATTCCGGCCTGCACGTGCTGTGCGGCGTGATGTTCCGTGACTTCGGCGTGCCGGTCACCGGCGGCAACATGGAACCGGGCGAGGCACGGCTCGACTTCGACTTCCCCGAGGTTCCGGCCGGGTTCAAGGAGTCGTTGACGGAGGCGCTGAACGCCGAGGTGGTTGCGGACCGCGCCATCCAGGTGAAGGTGTTGCCCCGTGAAGAGGCTTACCAGCTCGGCCCGATCATCCGGACCGCGACGGATCTGCTTCCGCCGGAGCTCGAGGTGGTGCGGCTGATCGACATCACCGGCCTGGACCTGCAGGCCGACGGCGGTACCCACGTCGCCTCCACGCGGCAGATCGGCCGGATCGAGGTCAAGAAGGTGGAGAACAAGGGACGCGGCTTCCGGAGAGTGCGGATCAGACTGCCGGAGTAGGTGTGGCGAAGCCTGAAGGGAGTGCGTCCGGGCGTCCGGCCCCATCGCGGATCTCGTGAGTGAGCAACGGGACTGATACGGCGGTCGTCAACGCAAGGCGGGTGCGTGAGGAACCCGAACGGGTAGAGAATCGTCCATGGGCATGCTCCCGGATCGAGACGAGTTCAGCCGCTGGAACGATGAGCTGGCACAGACCGGGTCTCGGCTGACCGGCACGGCGCAGCACGAGCGGTTCGTCGACAGCCTGGGTGAGCGGCTGGAGTCCCTTGGCCTCGAGGTGCACCGCGACACGGTTCGATTCACCCGTTGGCAGCCACGCCGTTGGGATCTGCGGGTGAGTGCGGCGATGACCCGATCCCTTCCGGTCAGCTCACCGTTCCCCTACTCCGGAGAGACACCTCCCGAGGGCGTCAGCGGTGAACTCGTCTACTGCGGCGGCGCACCGGGATCGTTCGAGGCGGCCGCGGGCCGGATCGCGATTGTCGAGGTCCGGGTGCCCCGGATTCCCACGCTGATCTTGCCTCGCCGGTCGGGCCGCCTGCCACTCACCATCACCAACCCGTTGCTGGCATCGTTCCTTCGGGCGCCGGACCTGGCTGCGGCCCGCGCCGCAGGCGTGCGGGCGGTGATAGGCGTGTGGAGAGGTGTTTCGCCCGATAACGCTGCTGGCCAGGTGCTGCCCTTCACCTTGCCCTACCAGGGCTGTCCGGGCCTGTGGGTCGATGCTTCGACCGGCGACGAGCTCATCGACGCGGCACGACGCGGCGAGACCGCCACTCTCGTGCTCGACGCCGAGATCACCGACGACGCCGTGACGCACACCATCTGGACAGAGGTGGCGGGCGCCGACCCTGCAGCCGCGGGCGAGACCGTCGTCGTGAACACCCACACCGACGGGCCGAACCTGATCGAGGAGAACGGCGGCCTCGCACTGCTCGCCCTGGCCGGGCACGCCAGGCACGCCGTCGGTGCGAGCCGGTGGCGGCGCTCGCACGTCTTCGCCTTCGTGAGCGGGCATTTCCGCATCCCCGACATCGCCACTGATCCGCACGGGCAGGCGACCAGCACCTGGCTGGACGCACACCCCGAACTATGGGACGGGGAGCACGGGCATCGGCGTGCGGTCGCGGGTGTCACCGTCGAACATCTCGGGGCCACCGAATGGGATGACCGGCGCGGCCGCGCGCCGTACCGGCACACGGGCGCACCGGCCCACGAGCTCGTGTACACCGGCAACCCGGAGATGGAGCGGATCTATCATGCGGCGTCACGGTTGCAACTGCCGCGGCGCCCGGTGACGCTGCGACCAGCCTTCGGTGTCTATTTCGGTGAGGGGGCCGCGCTGTATCGCGCCGGTCTGCCGACGATCTCGCTGGTGCCCGGCCCGTCGTATCTCGCGGCCGAGGCGCCCGACGGCGGGCGACAGTGGTTCGACCCGGTGCTGGCCCATGCGCAGCTGATGACCTTCGCCCGAGTCTTGGAAGAGATCGACCGGACCCCCACGTCGCAGGTCGGCGTTGCCCAACCAGAGCTGGGCGCCGCCTTGGGCCGGCTGACTGACAAGGTGGCCGCTCGCGGATGAGCCCCTAGACGTCCGTCCACTCGATCTCGCCGGCGACATGCCGCGCAGCGCCCTGGCTCCATGACGCCAGATCGGCGACGGTGCGTTCGACGGCATCAACGGGCACGGCTATCCGCAGGACGGCTTCGTCCGGCCCGAAGGCGACATCATGGACGGCGATCCCGGCATTGCGGATCGCGCCGTCGAGCCGTCCGGCCGTGGAGTGGTCGACGTGGACTCGTAGGCGGCGCATCAGCCGCCGCTCCCGGGTGCCGACGTCGTCGAGCGCCGCGGCCACAGCATCGGAATACGCGCGCACCAAGCCGCCGGTGCCGAGGAGGGTGCCGCCGAACCAGCGCGTGACGACGGCGAACGACGTCGGTGACGTCCCGGCGGTTCAGCACGTCGAGCATGGGTGCTCCGGCTGTTCCGGACGGTTCGCCGTCGTCGTTGCTGCGTTGCAGATCTCCCGTCGGCCCGATCCGGAAAGCCGAACAATGATGCCGCGCATCCCAATGGGTGCGGCGGGCGTCCTCGACGACCCCGCGGGCGGCGTCCTCGGACTCGGCGCGAACCAGCCGGCACCGGAATCGGGAGCGTTTGACCTCGATCTCTACCTCGCCGTCCCGGGCGATGGTGGTGTAGCGCTCGGGTGCGGGCATCGGTCCAGTTTAAGGATCGCGGGAGTCGCTCACGGCAGAAATGATCTTGCGAGGCCTTCACAGGCCACTTGACTCCTGGTTCAATGGTCTAGACCATCCTAGCCCCGAGGATTGGACAAGCCCATGAGACACCGCATCACGGGCCGGTTCGCGGTCGTGGCCGCGACCGCGCTCGCCGCGACCATCCTGACGCCGGTCGGGCCCGCCGCGGCAGACGAGTTCAGTGTCGTCGTCGAGGCCACGGACTCCGATCGGTTCACCGCGAGTGAGAACTGGGAAACCTCGTCGTGGTCCGATCAGCGTTACGGCGACGAGTATTACTTCGCCGACCCCGACACCAGCGCCAGCGACGCGGCCTGGTACTCGGCCGACATCCCCGAGACCGGCACGTATCGCGTCGAGGTCTGGTACCCGGCCAACGCCGGATACAACAACCGGACACCGTTCGTTGTCGCGACCGCTGACGGCAACCAGACCGTGCACGTCAACCAGCGCAGCAATGGCGGACAGTGGGTGAACCTGGGCGTCTTCCAGCTCGCCTCTGGCAATGACGACGTGGTGGCGGTGAGCCGTTGGACCACGGGAGACGGGTACGTGATCGCCGACGCGATCCGGATCAGCGAAGCGCCCGACGGTGGCAGTGACGAGTGGTCTTTGCCAGTACCGGACGACTTCTTCCCCCGCTCGGAGTACGAGCGGACCCACCACACCTACCCGGCCATCGATCTGCGGACCCCGACCGGCACGCCTGCCCGTGCGGTTCGCGCAGGCACCGTCACCAGGATCGACGACGGCAGCTGCGGGCTGGGCATGAGCCTGGCCGGCACCGACGGCGCCACGTATAACTACTGCCATTTCTCGGCGTGGTCGGTCCCGAGCGGGACCACCGTCGTGCCTGGCCAGCAGATCGGTCTGACGGGCAACACCGGGACGTCCACCGGACCGCACCTGCACCTGCAGATCCGCACACCTGACGGCGCGCTCCGGTGCCCGCAGAATCTACTCCTCGCGATCTACGACGGCGTTACCCCGCCGGCGGCGAACACCTTGCCCACCAGCGGCTGCACACACTGACGAGTTGCCAGGCGCGGAGCCGGGACCAGGTCTACCGGCTCCGCGCCACGGCCAGGTAGCCCAGGACGGGTAAAACCGCTGGTACAAGCCTTGTCCCGCCGGTTCTTAGGTTGCTCTTAAACGAAACGCGCACACTGAACCTGTGCGAGTCCTCGTGGTGGACGACGAGCCGGTGCTGCTGGAGTCACTGGCTCGATCGTTGCGATTCGAAGGCTACGAGGTAGTCACGGCCGGAAACGGTGCCGAGGCACTGGAGCAGCTGCCCGCCATGCGTCCCGACGTGCTGGTGCTCGACGTGATGATGCCGCGGCTGGACGGCATCGAAGTATGCCGCCGCATCCGTGATGCCGGTGACCGCACCCCCGTATTGATGCTGACCGCCCGGGACGCCGTGCGGGATCGAGTGCGCGGGCTCGACGTGGGCGCCGACGATTATCTGGTGAAACCGTTCGCACACGAGGAGCTGCTGGCCAGGCTGCGAGCCATGCTCCGGCGAGTTGGAAGCACCGCCGACGAACGCCCGCTGGTGGTGGGTGACCTGCACATGGATCCGAAGCGCTGGCACGTGGTGCGCGGCGAGCGTCAGCTCACCCTGACCCGGACGGAATTCGGTGTGCTCGAGCTGCTGATGCGACACCCGGGACAGGTTCTAACCAGGGCGCAACTGTACGAGAACGTGTGGGGGGCGAACCTCGACGGCTCGACGAACTCCGTCGACGTGTACGTCGGATACCTGCGCAAGAAGCTCGAAGCGAACGGCGAGCCACGGATGCTGCACACGGTGCGTGGGGTGGGTTTCGTGCTGCGGCCCCCCGAGCGGGAAACATGACGCTGCGCACCCGCCTGGTGTTGCTGGCCTCCGCCGCTGTGGCTCTCGCGGTCCTGGCCGCGTCGGTGGCTGCGTGGTTCCTCATCCGTGGCACGCTGATGGACGAGGTCGACCAGCGGCTGCTGGAGCGGACACCAAGCCTCGACCGGATAGCTGACGGGACCGTCCGGATCTCGGAAGAGCCAGCTGCTGGGGAGATCGAGGAGATCGAGAAGGTCGAGGGTGGGCCTCTCATGCTGCTTCAGGGCCAGCCCATCGGCGTTCAGCGGGTCGCACCGGACGGCACCGTATTGACCGCGGCGCCGCCAGGGGACCTACCGCTTGACCTCCACCCGGATGAGCGCGGGATCGTCGACGGCGAGACCGGAGACCCGCTGTTGTGGACCGCGACGGTCGACGGCGCGTCATACCGGGTCATGAGCGCGCCGCTCGACGACGAGTCCTTCTTGCGCCTGGTGCATCCGCTCGAGGATGTGGAGAACGCGCTGACCCGGATGGCCTGGCTGCTGGTAGGTGTGGCGGGTGTTGGTGTCGCGATCGCCGGCGGTGCTGGTTGGGTGATCGTACGAGCTGGCCTTCGTCCGGTCGACCGCCTCACCGAGGCGGCGGAACAGGTCGCCGCTACCAACGACCTCGCGCATCGGATCGACACAGTGGGCCACAAGCGAGATGAGGTCGCCCGGCTGGCGCGTTCGGTGAACACCATGCTGGCGGCTTTGGACGATGCCCGGACCGAGCAGCGGCAACTGGTGGAGAACGCCGGACACGAGCTACGGACGCCACTCGCCACGCTACGCAACGACATCGGTGTTCTCATCCGGGCTGAGCAGCATCCCGAGCGTGAGCTCGACGCCAAGGACCGCGCGGACCTGCTACGCGATCTCGATCTCGAAGCGGCGGCGCTCTCCGACATGGTCGCCGAACTCGTCGACTTGGCACGCGGTGAAGTCGAGCCCGAGCCGCTGCTGGAAACCGACCTGCGTGCGCTGGTCGACAGGGCGATCGCCCGCACTCGCCGGATCGATCCACGGGCGACGATCGACATCCGGGGAGCGAGCTTCGAAGCCACCGTCCGCCCGGCGATGCTCGAACGGGCGATCGCCAACCTCCTGCGCAACGCCGTCCAGGTCAGCGATGACGCCGGTCTGGTTGAGGTAAACCTCGCCGAGTGCGACGGGTGGGCGACGGTGCGCGTGCTCGACCGCGGACCGGGCATTGCCGAGCACGACCTGCCAAGGCTGTTCGAGCGGTTCTACCGTGGCGACAGCGCGCGTGGGCGGCATGGCTCCGGGCTGGGACTGGCGATCGTCGCCCAAGCCGCGGAGCAGCACGGCGGGAGCGCCGATGCGGCCAACCGCGATGGCGGCGGCGCCGTGTTCACTCTGCGGATTCCGGCACGTCAGGGCTAAGAGGCAGGGCAGCCTCCTGGTGTCGTGATTCTCAGGTAGCTCATAAAGAAGTTCTAAAGACGCTTAATGGCTGACTGGAAGCGTAGAGGACGACGGAGGGCCCCGGAGATCCCTGCCGCGTCCGCCGGGGTCATCGGGAGCCCCTCCGTCGCTAAGTCACCGAAATCAACTCGTCCCCGGGAGGACGATCATGACGAATCTACGATTGCGAAGCTGCGTGCCGGCAGGGATCTCACAGCGGGGCCGAACCGGGCCAGTGCTTGGATTGCTCGTCACGGCCGCGCTGACCACGACGCTGGCCGCCTGCGGATCCGATGACGCGGGCGGCGACAGTTCGGCGTCTGCTGCCGGCGAAGGCGCGGAGGCGAGCGAAGAGCAGCTGATCCTCGGCTTCTACCAATGCCTACGCGATAACGGGCTCGACGTGGCCGATCCAGATCTGGAAGGCAGCGGTCCGCAGGCAGGCGGTGGACCGCCAGGCATCGATACCAACGATCCGGCCGCGATGGAGGTTGTGGAGCTGTGCCGGGACGCCGTTCTGGGCGATGTCGAAGGACCGATGCAATTCGGTGATGGAGCGGGCGGGAACATGGCCGACACGTCGTCGCTGATCGAGTTCGTCAGCTGTATTCGTGACCAGGGCATCGATATGCCAGACCCGAGTTCTGACGGACGGCTGGCCATGCCCGACAACGTCGATCCGCAATCCAACGAGTTCCAGGCAGCGGTTCAGGAGTGCTCGGAGCATCTGGATGGCGGCGGCATCAGGATGGGTGAACCCGGGGGCGGCGGGGTCGCGGGCCGTGGGAACTGACCGGCCGACAGGCGAGCGGAGAGCGGTGATTCGACATGACTGACCAGGCAACGGAGATCGACGCGGAGATCGACGAACCACATCGCCGTCCTCGCCGGTCCCGCCTGCTATGGCTGGGTCTCGGCGTGCTGGCGGTGGCCGGCGCGGGTACGGGCTACTGGTATACCACTCAGGACGAGGCGGCGGACGCCACGAGCCAGGAGGCGGATCGGGCGGTCGCGACGGCGGAGGTTGGCCGGGACACGATCTCGGACACTCGGAGCTTCGACGGGACGCTGGGCCACGGCGAGGCGTTCACCGTGGTCACCGCCGGGCAAGGCGTCATCACCGGCATTGTTGACCAGGGCACCGAGGTCGAACGCGGCACCGAGTTGTTCCGGTTGGACCAGCAACCAGTCGTCGCCCTGCACGGAGCGGTCCCGATGTACCGCGATCTGCGGCCCGGAGCCGTGGGTGCCGACGTCGAGCAACTCATCTCGAACCTGACCGAGCTCGGCTACGCCGATTGCGAAGCCGAAGACGAGTTCACGTGGTGCGTCGAGGTAGCCGTCCAGGAATGGCAGGAAGACATCGGCGCCGACGAGACCGGTCTGGTGGCGCAGACCGATGTGGTGTTCGTTGCCGACGGCGGCCGGGTCGACACCATCCACACCGGCGTCGGCGGTGTCGTCAGCCAGGGGTCGCCGGTATTGGACCTCACCGGCTCCGACCACATTGTCAGTCTCGACGTGGACGTGCGAGACCGTGACCTCCTCGCCGTGGATACCGCCGTCGCGGTTCGCCTGCCGGGTGGAGACGAGGTCGACGGCCAGGTGAGCGCGGCCAACGTCGTTCCGACGGGTTCAGGAGGGGACGGCTCCGAGGGCTCCGAGGATGCCGTCGCTCGCGTCGAGATCACCCTGGACGAAGCGGTGGACGAGGCTCTGCTTGGTTCCCCCGCGGACGTGATCATCGAGGTCGACGAGCGCGTCGACGTGCTCACCGTCCCCGTGATCGCCTTGCTGGCACTACCAGGGGGTGGTCACGGCGTCGAGGTGGTAGCCGACGACGGCACTACCGACCTTGTTCCGGTGGAGACCGGGCTGTTCGCTGGCGGCCACGTCGAGGTCACCGGCGACGGCATCGACGAAGGCACCGTCGTACAGGTGGCGGGCCGATGAACGAGGCGGTTGTACATCTGGAGGTGGTCTCACGGGTCTATCCGGGCAACCCGCCGGTGCGAGCGCTGGACCGGGTCAACCTGACCATTCGCGCCGGAGAAATGGTCGGCATTGTCGGGCCTTCGGGGTCGGGCAAGTCCACCATGCTGAACATTCTCGGTACGCTCGACCGGGCCGACGCCGGCGCCGTGCACATTGACGGGCATGACATCGCGACCCTCTCCGACCGGCAGCTCTCAGCTTTGAGGGCACACCGGATCGGGTTCGTTTTCCAGCAGTTCTTCCTCTCTCCTGGTGTCACTGCCCTGGACAACGTCGCCGATGGGATCCTGTACACCGGGTTGTCTCTGCGCAAACGCCGGATCCGGGCACGTCGCACTCTGGAACGGGTCGGGCTCGGAGACCGGGCCCACCATCGGCCTCATGAGTTGTCGGGCGGACAGAAACAACGCGTGGCCGTAGCCCGCGCTCTGGTCGGGAAGCCAGCGATCCTGCTCGCGGATGAGCCGACCGGAGCGTTGGATTCGGCATCTGGGGCGGCGGTCATCAAGCTCCTTCACGAGCTGCACGATGCCGGCACCACCATCGTCGTCATCACCCATGATCACGGCATTGCCCGAGAACTACCGCGACAGGTCCACATCCTCGACGGCCGAATCGAATCCGACGAGCGGGCTTATGGTGGACCCCGCGGGTCGAGATACCACCATGGCGCACCGAGGAAGGTGGGCCGGTGATGATCACTCCCAAGCCTGCCCCTCCGCACATGCGCCCAGCTGACACCCTGCGGGTGGCCTTCTCGGGGCTGCGGACGCGACCCCTGCGCGCGGTGCTATCCGCGCTGGGGATCGCGGTCGGCATCGCGGCGATGGTCGCCGTCGTCGGGATCTCGGCCAGCAGCCAGGAGCAGGTCAATCAGCAACTGCGTGAGCTGGGTACTGACATGCTCACCGTCCAGGCGGGGACCTCCTTCAGGAGTGATGAAGCCAAGCTGCCCGAAGACAGCGTCGACATGGTTTCCCGGATCGAGCAGGTCGCAGCGGTCAGCGCAATCGGCACGGTCAATGACGCTGCCGTCTACCGCAACGAGCTCATCGACCCGAACCAGACGAACGCGCTCGCCGTCTATGCTGCTCACACGGATTTGCTCGCTGCGGTCAGCGGCACTCTCGACGAGGGGCGATGGCTCGACGATGCCTTGGCCGCCTACCCCGCCGTGGTGCTCGGTGCCACCGCTGCCGAGCTGCTGGGTATCACCAGGACCGACGGCAGCGTCGAGGTGTGGCTCGGCGGCCACTGGTTCACCGTCGTCGGGATCCTTGATCCGACACCCCTGGCGCCTGAACTGGACATGTCGGCCATGATCGGCTGGCCTGTGGCCCAAGAGTTGCTCGGGTTCGACGGTTCACCCACCACCGTCTACGAACGGTCCCATGAGTCCGACGTCGACGATATCCGCGCACTCCTGCCCGCCACCGTCAACCCGGCCAATCCCGAAGAGGTGGCCGTCAGCCGTCCGTCGGATGCGCTCGCCGCTCAGGTCGCCGTGGACGAGACGCTGACGACACTGCTGCTTGCCCTCGGGGGTGTCGCTCTTCTCGTCGGAGGAATAGGAGTAGCGAACACCATGGTCATCGCCGTTCTGGAGCGCCGCTCGGAAGTGGGTCTGCGTCGAGCCCTCGGCGCCACCCGCGCCCACGTCCGGCGCCAGTTCCTGGGTGAGTCGATCCTGCTCGCGGGTCTCGGCGGGATCGGGGGCGCGGTGCTGGGTGGTGTCGTCACGGCGGCGTTCGCCTATAGCCGCGGCTGGTCTCTCGCTCTTCCGATCTGGGTCCTCGGGGGCGCAGCCGGCGCCACCGTCCTCGTGGGCGCGCTGGCCGGCGTCTATCCAGCGGCCCGAGCTGCCCGGATGCCGCCCACCGCAGCCTTGGCCTCAGCCTGAGCGCGGTCTCCTTTGGGAGAGCTGATTCAGGGTGCGCTGGTGTGATGTCCGGCGGGCTCATAGCGTTGCGGTATGGGCCCGCCAGGCACGCTGCCGTTCCTCGGGGACCTCATCGCGTTCGGCTCCGATCGGCTCGGCTATCTGTCGCGTGTCGCCGACCGCGACGGTGACGTGGCCCGGATCCGCCTGGGACCGTACCAGTGCTGGCTGGTGACACATCCCGACGATGTCAAGGCTGTGCTTGTTGATCACACCGATCGGTTTCGTAAAGGACCGGTGCTTCAGCGGGCTCGTTTCGTCCTGGGCGACGGACTTCTGACGGCGGAAGGCGAGGTTCATCGGCGGCACCGCAAGCTGGTGCAACCGGCGTTCCACCCGCAGCGGATCGGCGGTTATGCCGAGACGATGATCGCCCGCGCCGCGGACACGTCGGGGCACTGGGTGCCGGGCGTCCCGCTGGATCTCCACGCGGAGACGGTGCGCCTGACGCTGGCCTCCGCGGGATCCGCGCTGCTGGGCGCCGATGTCGGCGATGACGACGTGCGTACGGTGGAGGCCGCGATAGCCGATCTGATCAGTGCGTACAAGCTGGCGTTCGTACCCTTCGGCTGGAAGTTGGAGCGAGTCCCAGTCGGCCCGATCCGGCAGCTGCGTCGTGGCCGGGAGAAGCTGTACAGCGTCGTCGACCACGTCATCGAGGCGCGTAAGTCCACGCCTGCAGATGCGGGAGACCTCCTCTCTTCGTTGGTCCATCCAGTCGACGGTGAACAGCTGTCCGATGACGAGATCCGCGACCACGCGACCACACTTCTGCTGGCCGGACACGAGACGACCGCAAATGCGCTCGCCTTCGCCTTCCACCTTCTGGCTTACCACCCAGCCGTCGAGTGCCGGGTACAAGACGAGATCGACAGCGTCCTGGACAAGGATGTCCCCGATCCGGACGATGCCGACCGCCTGCCGTTGTGCCAGGCGGTGATCTCCGAGTCGCTGCGGCTGTATCCGCCGTCGTGGATGATGGCCAGGCAGGCACTGCGAGAGCTTCGGCTGGGTGACCACGTTGTCCGAGCCGGAGACTTGGTCTTGCTGTCGCAATGGCTCGTGCATCGTGATCCGCGCTGGTGGCCGGACCCGGAGATGTTCAGGCCGGATCGGTGGCTCGACGGCAGTTCCAAGCAGCGACCCCGGTGGTCGTACTTTCCGTTCGGCGCTGGGGTGCGCCGCTGTATCGGAGCAGAGTTCGCCTCGACCGAAGGTGTCCTGGCTCTCGCCACGATCGCACGCCGGTGGCGGCTCCGGCCGGTGCCGGAACGTCGCCTGGTACTGGATCCGTTGATCACCCTTCGCCCGCGTGACGGGTTGTGGCTGCGTCCACAGCTTCGACGTCCGCGCTGAGCCCACGCGCGTGTATGGATGTCAAGAAGACTCGGGTCCGTGAGCTGGCTCGGCTGTGCGGGCGGTGGGTCCGCGCCGGACCCACCGCCCCTGGCCGGGTGCGAGTCTGTTCTGCGTCGCCTCAACGGTGCGAGGCGAACCAAGGCTCGTGCAGATCGAGGTAGTGGACGTCCTCCAGGAGCGCCCTCTCCTCGTCCATGAGCTGGCGGGCCATGGCGCTGAGCTCGCGTTGTTCGCCTTCCCTTGCCTCTGCCTCGCTGGTGAATGCGACCGTCTCCGTGACGATGCCGTCGTCATCGATGGCGATGGTGCCGCCGATGATCTCCGGGCGCTCGCTGGCGAGGACTGAATCCGTCTGCTCGATCAGCGAATGCATCCGGTCGCGATCTTTGACCCTGCCCTGGATCACCTGGACGAATCCGGCGTCGTCGGAGCCACCGCCGAGGAACATCATGACGTCCCTGCAGTCGTGGAACGTCACCTCGCCGTCGAAACACTCGGACATCTCGCGCCACCAGGCGTCCTGTTGTGGACGCTGGCTGTTCCTGCGCGCTGCCTCCTCCGACTCGAACCGGACCGTCCCGACGAACATCCCGTCGTCAGTGATGCCGTAGGTGCCGCCGAGCCAGCCGTCAGCGTTCGGTGCGAACTCAGCGAGCCACCGGTCCATTCCTGCACGCAAGCGTTCTTCGTCGCGCACATGACCCTGGATGACCTGGATGAACATGGCGACCTCCCCCAGGTCGCGATCCCCGCGGACCTCCCGATGACGTCCGCTCGAGGGACGTGACCGTTCCTCAATCTACGCCGGGAGAACGGCGACGTCGATAGGGGACTCGTGCCCGCGCTGTCGTCATCCAGTCAGTAGCTGCCAGCCCCCGCCAGTGGTCGACGAGCGTGTGGGATGGCACGTTGGATACACGCTGTAAACCGAGTTTTCGACGACATCAGCGTGTATTCACCGTGCCATGGTCACCGCGATACAGCCGCTGAAACCAAAAGACGGCCGAACCCACCACTATTGGGTTCGGCCGTCCACAATGTCTCGAGACATCACATGGTGCCCTCGGCAGGATTCGAACCTGCGACACTCCGCTTAGGAGGCGGATGCTCTATCCCCTGAGCTACGAGGGCATGCGCCAGCGCCGGGTCTCGGAGACGTGCCGCCGCGCCCGTACAGCGTACTAGCCGCTGGATCGTCGCCCGTCGGTACACGCCTTGTTGGAGGGTATGGCGTGACGTATGGCTGTACCGTACCGTGATACGGTACAGCCATGACGAACGAGGGGCGCCGACGCCGAGCCGGCGGCGAGCGAAGAGAAGAAGTCCTGGATATCGTGGTCGAGGTGCTCGCGAGGCGCGGGTACCAGCAGACACGTTTCAAGGACGTGTCCGAGGCCAGTAGCGTCGCGGTGAGCACACTGCAGGGCTATTTCGGCTCCCGCGAAGACATGCTGATCGAAGCCCTACATCGAGCGACCGAACGTGAGGTCGCCACGATGGAACGGGAGAGTCGCGACATCGATGACCCATGGCAGCGGTTGGTGTGGCTGATCGATCGTGGGATCTCCACACCCGTCCCGGTCTGGCGGATGTTGATGGAGTTCTGGACCGCTGCGGCACACGACGCGGAGCTGCGGCGGAACAGTCTGGACTTGCAGGCTCGCTATCGGCAGCCGTTGACGGCTGCGATCGAGCACGGCCGTGACAAGGGAGACTTCACGCTGAGACACGAGCCGGCGGCGGTGGTCGACGTCGTGGTGGCCGCGCTGGACGGGCTGCTCTATCCGCGGGTACTCGAGCAGCCGCGGCCGGACAGCGACGGTTTCCGGCACGTGCTCTTGGACCAGCTCGCCAGCACGCTGGGGGTCCGATCATGACGGTGCTCGTCACCGGCGCCAGCGGCAAGGTCGGCCGCCACGTCGTCCAGGCGCTCGATAGCCGTGGGGTGCCCGCTCGACCGGCTACTCGGCGCAGCAGTATCCCGCTGGACTGGACCGACCCGGCCGGGTGGAACGCGGCGCTCGCGGGCGTCGACCGGGTCTTTCTCGTGATGCCGGGAGGCGACGACGGGCACCGCTCGGTCACCGGGCTGGGTCGTCGGGTGATCCGCTTTCTGGACCTGGCAGAACAGTCGGGTGTCGGCCGAGTCGTGCTGATGACGGCGATGGGGATGCAGTACGTGCCCAGCGAAGTCGATCAGCGGGCAGTGGAGTTACGCGTTCAGAGCAGTTCGATGCGCTGGACCATCCTCCGTCCCAACTGGTTCTACCAGAACGTGACCGAAGGGCCGCTGCGCGACCTTGCCGAGGCGTATGCCGGGCGGTTGTTGTTGCCGACCGGTGATGCCGCAGTGAGCTTCATTGACGCCCGGGACATCGCGGCCGTGGCCGTGGCTGCCCTCGTCGCCGACCACCACGGGCACGAATACACGCTGACCGGATCGGAGAGCCTGACCTTCGCCGACGTGGCATCTCTGGCCTCGGCAGAAGGTCTCCCCGTCACGGCGTACGAGCATGTGCCCGTTGCGCAGTTCCGTCACGCCGTGCTCGATCTGGGATGGGAACCCAGCTACGTCGACACGATGTGCCAGTTGTTCGCGACGATCGCAGCCGGCCACGCCGCGCACATCTCGCAGGACGTGCCCAGCGTGCTGGGCCGGAACCCCACCACATTCACCGAGTTCGCACAGCAGTGGCAGGCCTCGATCGCGTAGGCCCAGCCTTGGTGCCGGTGACCTTAGTTCTTAGTCCAGGACGCCGCAGTCGGCACCCAGTTCCACCAGTCCTCCGACATATGCGCTGGTGAGGGTTGACGCGTCGGAAAGGTCGTCTTCGGACACATCGTCGTCGTCCTCCAGGCTCAGCCATGCATCCCGTGCTGGCGGTCCGAGGGCGACGATGGCGTCCACTTCGTCCTGAGCCATGTCTTCGGTGAGCGGCGGGAGGTCCTGAATGCGCGTGTTCAGGGTTTGTACGCCGGCTGACACGGTCTCGAGGTTGTCACTGTCCAGCCGGCTCTCGCTGCCCTGGGTGAGGAGCGGGTATTCCTCGGCTACCGCGAAGCACACGTCGCCGGCCTCGTCGACCCAGGTAGTCATCGAAACCGGTGCGTTGTCGTCGCGTTCGGTGCCTTCTCCAACCAGCATGGTGTAGCCGACATAGGTGGCGGCGACGACGATCAGCAGCGTTGTCAGCAGGGTCGCCACGACCCTTTTACTCGAGGGCCGTGGAGCCGGCGCTGCGCTGATTTCCTCGAGTAACCTCACCAATGACTCCTCACAAGAAGCGAAGATCCGCCGCCCGGAGGGACGCCGGAGCGATTTACCCCGTCACGGCGCGCAACTCTAGCTCGTTTTGCTCTTTTGTCCAGAGCCTTGCTGGTAGTGGGCGTGCCGCCAGTGATCGACTGTACTCTCCAGGGTTATGTCCCACGGCGTGGGATACAGGCCGAGATCGTCGCTCGTCGCAGTGGAGTCGATCTCCCACGGTTGCTTGAATTGGTACAGCACCCCATCCAGTTCCCGCAGCAGCGCGGAGAACGGGTAGAACGGCCGCAGCATGCCCCGGCGCACCCGGCGGACTCGTGGTGCCCGGGCTCCGGCGAGCTGAACGGCCTGTTCCACCACCGCTCGCGCTGAGACCGGCGGTGCCGTAGGGACATGCCAAGGCCGTCCCCACGCACGCTCGTCAGTGCCCAGTACGGCCAGCGTGCGGGCGACGTCGGGCATGTATGTCCAGCTGTGCGGCGCGTCAGGGTCGCCGAACATGTAGACCGGCTTCCCGGCCACGGCGGCCAGTCCGTACCGGGTTATCAGGCCGCCGTTGGGCCCGACGCCTGGTCCGATGAAGTCCGATGCCCGCGCTTCGGTGACCCGAACACGCCCGGCCTCGTGGGCCGCGAGCGCGTCCTGCCACATGCGGGCCCGCAGCATCCCCTTGTGATCGCTCGGGGTGAGCGGATGGTCACGGCTGATCGGTCCTTCCACCGGACCGTAGCCGTAGAGGTTGCTCATGGTGACCAGTACGGCTCCGGTTGATTCAGCAACGCTGAGCATGGACGCGGCCAACGGGGGCCACGACCTTTCCCACAGCGCGTATGTGGGCGGATTGGCGCAGTTATAGAGCGCGGCGGCGCCCGTCACGTGTGGCAGGAGCGCTGAGCGGTCAGCCGCGTCGGCTCGGATCAGCCGGATGTGCGGATGGGCAGGTCCGCTTCCAGAGCGGGTGACGAGGCGGACCTCGTGCCCGGAATCGGCCAGTTCAGTGGCGAGCGTGCTGCCCACCGCGCCGGCGCCGACGATCACATGAAACGACATGGCTCCTCTTTCAGAATGTGAGCACTGCTCTCGAATAGGACCAGTGTCCACCTAAGCGCTGCTTTAGTCAAGAGCAGTGCTCACAATTGTGTTGCCTGCTCTTGAGATGGCAGAATGTCCGGCATGCCGATACGGGGAATCCGAGAACGGGTCCGCGCGGAGCTGATCCGGGAGATCAAGGACGCGGCCCGCCGCCAGTTGGCCGAACATGGCCCGGACGGACTCTCGGTACGTGCCGTCACGCGGGAGATGGGTATGGCGTCGTCGGCGGTCTATCGTTACTTCCCTAGCCGGGACGCTCTGCTCACCGCGCTGATCGTCGACGCGTACGAGGGAATCGGCCAGGCCGCGCAAACGGCCGACGCCGAGGTGCCGCGGGCCGACTACCTGGGCCGGTGGCTGGCGGTATTCCGGGCCGTTCGTGCCTGGGCGCTGGACCACCCGCACGAGTACGCCTTGATCTACGGATCGCCGGTACCCGGCTACGCCGCGCCCGCGGACACCGCCGCGCCGGCCAGCACCGTAGCCCTGGTGCTGGCCAGGATCGTCGCGGACGTCGTGGCCGACCCCGCGATGCCCACGTCCCTGGCCGAACCGGCCGAAGGTGTCAGCGACGCGTTGGGTCATGACATGGAGGTCGTGAAGGAATACATACCGCAGGTTGTGACTGGCGCGGATGAGACCTTCACGCATGCCGACGCGTCCGCCGTCCTGCACGTCATCGATGCCTGGACCATGTTGTTCGGCGCGGTGAGTTTCGAGTTGTTCGGTCACTACAAGAACGTGGTGACCGCGCGGGGGGACTACCTCGACCGGTTGGCGCTGCGTGCCGCCGCGCCTTTCGGAATGACGGCGCCACGTGTGCCGTGATACATGCAACATCGAGGACTCCGACGCCACCTCACCGCCGATGATCACCGGCTTTACCCATTCGTACGGCTTGTCTGCGTCGCTCTGGGCGAGTCTCTGAACTACTCTCGGCGGAGTGAGGGAGAGTGAAAGCGTGAGCCAAGTGGTGGAACGGTGGAGAGATGAGCTCGCCGGGCTTGGTGGACGCGATCCCCTTCTGTCCTTCCGGGACCTGAAGGTTGGCACGCTTGACTTGGCCGCTGCCGAGCCCGAGGCGCGCCGGTTGCTGCTCGAGGGTGAGGAGACGCTGCTCTCAAAGCTCTTTCCACATGAGCCGTTACGCAGTTCCGCATTGCGTTCCACCCGTGCCATCCGGGACAAAGCGCGTGAACTCTTCGACGAACGCGGCCTGCACGTCTCCCTGATGGCCATCGGCATCGCCACCTGGTCCAACCCCTTCGTGGCGCACCGGCCCACCGCTCCCGTGCTGTTGCGAACGGCGACGGTGACGGCGCGTGATCCTGCCGAGACCGATTTCTCGATCACCGTGGCCGACGACCCCATCGTCAATCCGGTCTTGCTCCACGCATTGGACACCCAGCTAGGGCTCCGGTTCCATGCGGATGATCTCCGTGATCACTCCGGGCAGCTCAAATACCCCACGGTCGTCGAGCGGCTGCGCGAGTTCGCGCCCGCCCATGTGGTCGACGGATTCTCCATCGCCCATCGCGCGGTACTCGCGACGTTCGCCACCGCTCCGTTGCTGCTGAGCCGGGATGTCGAAGACCTCGGTGGCGAGATCGAGCAGCATCCGGTGATAGCCGCGCTGGCCGGTGACGACACCGCGCGCGCCGCGGTCAGCACCGCCGTGGCGCCGTCCGTGCCGAGATACCTGGCACTTGATACCGACGCCGACCAGCATGATGTCATCGCCGCTGCGGCGGGCGGCGGCAACCTGCTGGTCGACGCCCCGCCCGGCAGTGGTCGTACCCAGACGGTGGCCGGGATAGTGGCCGAGTTGGCCGGCCGTGGCCAGCAGGTGCTCGTCGTCGGGCAGAAACGGGCCACCATCGATGACCTGATGGCCCGGCTCGAAGCCGCGGGGCTCGACGACCTCGTCGTCGACCTTGGCAGTATGTCACCGGCGGAGGCTGTCGAACGTGTCACCGACCAGGCGCAGTCGCTGCGAGAGACGGCCGTCGAGGAGCAGGTCGAGTCCGTCGATGAGCTCGCCGCCAGCCGGCTGCGGACCGAGCTCGACGCGTACCGCGAAGCTGTCCATCGAGTCCGTGATCCGTGGCAGATCAGTGCTTACGATGCCATGCTGGTCACATCCACATCGCCTCAGCGCGCGCGTACGTCGGTGCGGCTGCCGATGAGTTCGCTCGAACGGATGACCGCCGCGTCGACGCTGGGAGCCGCGCTACGTGAGTACGCCGAACTCGAAGGTCTCACCCTCACGCACGAAGACTCGCCGTGGTTCGGCTCGGAGATACCGAGCCGTGATGCCGCTGACTCCCTGCTCACCACCGTCGTCGGACTGCGTGATGTTTACCTTCCGCAGCTGCGTGATTTCGCCACCCGAGCGGCGGTGGAGGTCGGCCTCAGCGGGCCGGCCACGGTCACCGAATGTGTCGAGGTCGTTCAACTACTGACTGACGTTGAGCGCACCGTCAAAGACTTCGGGCCCGGAATCTGGACCGAGCCGATCGACGACCTCGTCGCGGCCACGGGCACCAGGGCCGAGCGAGCCGAGAGCCCGAGCCGGCCAGGCTTCTTCGCCCGGCGACAACTGCGGCGTAGAGCTTTCGATCTGGGCGGGCGTTCCGGCCGGCACCAGCGCGAGGTCCTCCACGCCGGTCTCGTCGCCGCGCGTGACCAGCTGGCCAGTTGGAAGCGGTGGTCGCGCGACGGCAAACTGCCCCGCACGGGTGAGTACCTGGCCAGAGCGGCGGACGCGGTGACCGCGATTCAGCGACGCCTGGCAGTACTCGTTCAAGCCAACCCGCGAACCAAGGACTTCCCGGACGTCTCGTTCGCGGAGATGGCACGGCGACTGAACGATCTCGCCACGGACGAGCAACATCTCCGGGCAATGCCTCGGCTGATCAAACTCAAGGCCGAGCTCAGTGCTGCGGGCCTGGACGAGCTCATCGACGACCTGCGACGCCGGAAGATCCAGCCGGATGCCGTCGAGGATGTCCTGGAGTTCGCCCGCCTCGCCTCACTTCTCGAGCATTGGCGGACGCAGGACGCGGCGTTGCGGCAATTCGACACCGAGGCACACCGGCGCAAGATCGAGGAGTTCTGCCGCGCGGACCAGGCGGACGTGCGCAACGGCGCGAACCGGGTCC
Source organism: Phytoactinopolyspora mesophila (assembly GCF_010122465.1). Classification (NCBI taxonomy): domain Bacteria; kingdom Bacillati; phylum Actinomycetota; class Actinomycetes; order Jiangellales; family Jiangellaceae; genus Phytoactinopolyspora; species Phytoactinopolyspora mesophila. The sequence continues at coordinate 495,439 of NZ_WLZY01000004.1, forward strand.
GTCAGGCCCGTGCCGGCCACTTCGCGCAGATGAGTGAAGAGTTCGAGGGTCAGGCGGAAGTCCTGGCGGGCTCCGCCCACGATCCCACGTCCGAAGCCATGCGGACGCCACGAACCCTGCTCGAGACCGCTCCGGACATCGCGCTGGCGGCGGTGCCGTGCTGGGTCATGTCACCGCTGGCCGTGGCCAGTACGTTGCCACCGCGCAGGCTGTTCGACGTCGTGATCGTCGAGGATGCCGCCCGGCTCGCCGTCGCACAGGCTGTTCCGGCGCTTGCCCGCGGTGAACGCGTCATCTTGATGTCCGACGAAGAAGTCGCCGTCACGGATTTCACGACGGCTTTCGAGCCGGCACCCGACCCCGACGAGCAAGAAGGCCCATGGGCCGGGGATCCACCTGCGTCCGTGGCCGAGACACTGCGCGGGATCCTGCCGGAGCGCGGCTTGCGCGGGCAGCACCGTTTCCGGGATGACCGCTTGGTGGGCTTCGCCGCTCGTACGGGGTATGCCGGGCGGATCAGCACTGTGCCCGCGGCGAGCGGCCAGGAGCGTCTGGTGCTCGACCGGGTGGACGCCCCGTCCGGCGGTGATGACCCGGTCGACAGCTCTTCGGCCGAGGTCAACCGGGTGGTCGAGCTTGTCCTCGAGCATCTCCGGGCCCGGCCGCACGAAAGCCTGGGGATCGTCACCCTCGGCCCCCGGCACGCCGAACGGTTGGATGCCGCCCTGCGCCGAGCGCTGGTCCGAGCGCCCGATGTCGCCCCGCTGCTGAACGACGAACGCGCGGATCCGTTCTTCGTCAAAGACGTGGAACGGGCCGCGGGTGATGTCCGGGACGCGATCGTACTGAGTCTCGGATACGGCCGTTCGGTGGACGGACGGATCCTGTACCGCTTCGGCGCGTTGGGCCGTCCTGGCGGCGACCGTCGCCTCATGTCGGCTACCACCAGGGCCCGAGAACGGTTGACCGTAGTGTCCACGTTCGGTGCCGAAGACTTGAGCCCGCGTCGCCTGACCACCCCCGGCGCGCAGGCATTGGGTGATTTCCTGTCGTACGTGGAGAGCGGAGCGCGCGCGCTGGGAGATGAGCCGACGCCCGGTGCCGATGCGCTCGCCGAGGCGGTAGCGCACCGGCTGCGTCAGGCAGGTGCGGCCGTGGAGGTCGGCTACGGCGGTCCAGGTGGCGTGGCGGTGGCGGTGCGGCATCCGACGCGTCGTGACCGGTTCGTCCTAGCCGTCGAAACCGATGCGGACAAAGGACCGGCCATGCGCTCGGCCACCGTGCGCGAACGGATCCGGCCGATGATGCTGGAACGGCTTGGCTGGAGTGTGCACCGGGTCTGGGTGGAGGAGTGGGCCGACGACCCAGACGACGCGGGCAAGCGTTTGGTCAAGGCCTACGAGGACGCGGTCGCGGCCGCGGACGCCTACGACTGGGCGGTGGCGGCCGCTGAGGCGGACGTCGTCGCCGGAATGCCCGAAGAGATCCTCGATCCACAGCCGGCGAGCCAATCCACCCCTACGGGTTCGGACACGGCGTCGAGCGAAATCGAGGCGGACTCGGCCAGTGGCGCTGAGCCGGGGGGCGACGAGCCGTCGGACGCCGCTTCCTTGGAAGAGGCCGACGAAGCTGAGCCGGCGGACGGACCCGGACCACGTGCGGCGCGGCGGGTCGGCGTGCGGCCCGAGATCACCGCGGGAATGCTCGTGCCTGATTACACCTGCCGCGAGCTCGCCGCGCTGGCCCGCTGGATCGAATCCGACGGCATGAGCCGCCAAGAGGATTACGTCGTCGATCTGATGACCGTCGAACTCGACCTGTCGATGGACGACGCTCGCACCAGGGACGTGCTGCGCCACGCCGTTCGGGTCGCCCGCGCCGGCTACCCACCCAAATGAGGCTCTTGTGACCTTTCCGTGGGTGAGTTCATGGGGGGCCGCTGCTGGCGGCTCGTGTTGCCCGGGGGCTTTCGGCGGGGTCCAGTTGTGGTGTGTCGCGTTCGTCGGGTGGTTGCCGCTGGTTGTGAAGATCGTCGTGTGAACCGCGACCGGCGGCAGGGGCGGTATTCGGGGTCGTGGAGATCGTCGTGCCGGCCAATGCCGCTGTGCGCCGTGGGGATTCACACGACTGGGCACACACCCGTCGTGAAGATCGTTGTGTGAACCACGACGGGCCGGCGGGGCGGTCTTCGGGGTCGTGGAGATCGTTGTGTGAACCGCGACCGGCGGCAGGGGCGGTATTCGGGGTCGTGGAGATCGTCGTGCCGGCCAATGCCGCTGTGCGCCGTGGGGATTCACACGACTGGGCACACACCCGTCGTGAAGATCGTTGTGTGGTGTGAACCGCGACCGGCGGCAGGGGCGGTATTCGGGGTCGTGGAGATCGTCGTGCCGGCCAATGCCGCTGTGCGCCGTGGGGATTCACACGACTGGGCACACACCCGTCGTGAAGATCGTTGTGTGAACCACGCCGGCGGTCCAGTGGGGGCGGGCGGTTCGAGCAGGCACGCCACCTAGCCCCAAAGGGCCCGGGCATGCGCCACAACACCCAACCGCCCACGGACACACCACCCGCCAAGGCGCTTCCACCCACGGACACGACAGAAGCGTCCCAAATGATCATGTTTGGCGGGTTTCCTCGTGCCTCAACAGGCCTGTAGGCATCGTGACGCACGAGATGTCCTGGTAACGCCGATCGTTGCGCGGACGGCTGTGGCTCGCCGGGGGAGTCATCTCCCGCCCGCCGAACTGGCCCGGCCGTAGCGAGCGGACAGGGTGCGGAAATGCTCGATCAGCTCCACGGGCTCGATCACCTCGAAGTCCACGCCCACCAGCCCGATGTAGACCGCCAGGTCGCCGAGCGAGTCGTTGCTCGTGCTGAGAACGCACGTGTTGGAGTCGATCTCCTCCAAGGTGCCCACGGCCGGGTTCAGCCGTTGTCGCATCGCCTCAAGTGGAGCGTGCAGCCGCACCTTCGCGTGGTATCGGCGTGGTGCGACCGAGACCTGCCTGGCTACATAGGCGGCGATGTCGTCATCGGGCAGTGGGCGCGGGGCGAAACGCGCACCTACGGGTGTGCAGGTCGCCACCCGGTCGATGCGGAATGTCCGCCAGTCGCTTCGGTCGAGATCCCAGGCCACGAGGTACCAGCGCCGTCCCCAGCGCACCAGCCGGTAAGGCTCGACGGAGCGACGGGTTTCCTCCCCGTTGTGGCTGCGATAGCCGAAGCGCACGCGCTCGTGGTCCCGGCTGGCGGCGGCCAGTACGGTCAGGGTCTCGGAGTGCACCGTGGGTGCGGGGCTGTCGTACGGAACGGACACAGTGAAGGTCTGCAGCGCGTTCACTCTCCGCCGTAGCCGGCTCGGCAAGACTTGTTCGAGCTTGGCAAGGGCTCGGATCGACGTCTCTTCGATACCTTCGACGGCGCCCGCGGCGGCGGTGCGCAAGCCGACGGCTACGGCAACGGCTTCGTCGTCGTCGAGCAGCAGCGGCGGCATCTCGGCGCCGGCGCCCAACTGGTAGCCACCCGCGGCGCCCGGCGTGGATTCGACGGGATAGCCGAGCGTCCGCAGCTTTTCGATGTCGTTGCGGACGGTCCGGGTGCTGACGTCAAGGCGGGCGGCAAGGTCCGGTCCGCGCCACTCGCGGCGAGTCTGGAGGAGGGAGAGCAATCTGAGCAGGCGGGCCGACGTTTCCAACATTCTTCAAGAATGCCAGTTATTGCGGAACGTAGTCTTCCGCAATAGTTTCTATCGTTCTTCACATGACGAACACCACGAACACCGCCCAGCAGTCTTCGACCGACATCCGTCCCTTCACCATCGACATTCCGCAGGCTGAACTCGATGACCTCCAGCGTCGCCTGGAACGGACTCGATTCACCCAGGAGCTGCCGGAGGCAGGCTGGGACTATGGCGTTCCCCTCGATTACGTCACCAAGCTGGTCCAGTACTGGAAGAACGGCTACGACTGGCGCGCCTGGGAAGCCAAGCTGAATTCGTACCCGCAGTTCACGACCGAGATCGACGGTCAGAATGTGCACTTCCTGCACGTCCGCTCGCCGGAGCCGGACGCGTTTCCCCTGGTGCTGACTCATGGCTGGCCCGGTTCCGTCGTCGAATTCCTTGACGTGATCGAGCCGCTGACCAACCCGCGTGCCCACGGCGGTGACCCGGCCAACGCGTTCCACCTGGTCATTCCCTCCCTGCCAGGGTTTGCCTTCTCCGGACACACCACCGACAAGGGCTGGAACACCACGCGGATGGCCAAGGCGTGGGCCACGTTGATGAGCCGGCTCGGCTACGAGCGTTACGGGTTGCACGGTAACGATGCCGGTTCGATGATCTCGCCGGAAGTGGGAAGGCTCGACGGCGACCATGTCGCCGGCGTGCACATCACCCAGATCTTCTCGTTCCCCACCGGGGATCCCAGTGAGTTCGAGGGAATGACCGAGGACGAGATGGCAGCCATGGAGCACCTCAAGTGGTTCTGGGAGAAGATGGGCGCCTTCAACCAGCTGCAATCGACCCAGCCGCAGACGCTGGCGCATGCTCTCGCTGACTCTCCCGTCGGTCAGCTCGCCTGGAACGCGCAGCTCTTCGGCGAGGGAGCGGTCAGCGACGACTTCATTCTGACCAACGTGATGATCTACTGGCTCACCAATACGGCGGCTTCGTCAGCCAGGTTCTACTACGAAGGCCAGCATGGCGAGCACCCGACGGAACCGACCACGGTCCCGCTCGGTCTGGCCGGCTTCGCCAGCGACTTCAAGTCCATTCGCCGTTTTGCCGAACGCGATCACAAGAACATCGTGCAGTGGAACACCTACGACACCGGCGGCCACTACTCCGCGCACCAGGTTCCCGACGTGCTGGTCAGCGACATCCAGGCATTCTTTCAGCGCCTCCGCTGATCGGCAGCACGATCCGCGGTTCAATCGATTGGCCGGGCGCCACCGGCGGCGCCCGGCCAATCGGGGAGCAACGAGCTCGTCGGATGACCGTCGGGCTTTCGAATCAGAGAGGGTATCGATGTCGGATCAGGTCTTGTCTCGTCGCGCGCTCAACCGGGCGACGCTGGCCCGTCAGCTTCTGCTCCGACGATCTTCCATGACGGCTGCCACCGCGGTGGAACACCTGGTCGGATTGCAGGCACAAGCGCCGTTCTCGCCGTACTACCAGCTGTGGTCCCGGCTCGACCGATTCGATCCGGATGAGCTGGCCAGGCTCCTGGTCAACCGTGAGGTCGCCCGGATCGTCGTGATGCGTGGAACCATCCATCTGATGTCCGCGGCGGACTGCCTGACCTTCCGGCCGTTGACACAGCCGCTGATGACCAGCGATCTACGCACCAACACCCAGCATGCCGCCGGCATCCGGGGCCTCGACCTGGCCGAATTCGTCCAGGTGGCGCGCGCCGTGCTCGAAGAGACGCCGCGCACCGTCTCTGAGCTCGGCACGGTGCTGGCTGAGCGGTATCCCCACCATGAACCGGGGGCGCTGGCCCACGCCGCGCGCGGACTGCTCGCCTTGGTCCAGATTCCGCCGCGCGCGGTATGGGGGATGAGCGGTCAGCCCAGGCTGACGACGGCGCAATCCTGGCTCGGAGGCGAATTGGATCCGGAGCCGTCGATCGATGCCATGGTGTTGCGCTATCTGGCCGCGTTCGGACCGGCCAGCGTCGCGGACGTGCAGACGTGGTGTGGCCTGACGAGACTTCGCGAGGTGGTGGAACGCCTGCGTCCCCGGCTGCGGACCTTCCGGGCCGAGAATGGCAAGGAACTGTTCGACCTGCCGGACGCGCCGCATCCTGACCCTGAGACCCCAGCACCGCCCCGCTTTCTTCCGGACTTCGACAACGTGATCCGCTCGCATGCGGATCGGTCGCGAGTGATCGACGACGACGCCCGGAAGCGGATGACCACGAGGAACGGGGTCACGCCGCATGCCCTCCTGGTGGACGGCGTGGTCTCAGGGAAATGGCGGGTGGCGCGCACCAACGGATCCGCTGCCCTGCACGTCGAGCTGTTCCGGCCGCTGGCCACCGATGATCTCACCTCAGTTGAGGCTGAAGCGCATCGGTTGCTCAGCTTTGCCGAAGCCGACGCCGACGCTCACGAGGTGGAATTCACCAAGGCCTGACCGCTGCCGTTAGGCTTGTCTCGTGAGCACACCGACCGGGTGGGAAGAAGACTTCGTCGTTCTTCCCGATGTCACCGCCGACGAGTCCAACCGCGCATGGGGCGATGACGACGCCTCCAACGACCAGCGGCTGCTCGACGAACGCCCGCCGCATTGGAGCTGAGTCGCACGGCGGGCTGAACCGCTATCCGCTACCGCCGGGCGCGGAGCTCGTCGCGGATCTCGCGCAGGAGCGCGATCTCCTCGGCAACCACCTCGTCGGCCGCTGCTGCTTCTTCCCGCGCCCTGATCGCCCGGATCTTGTTGATGGGGATGACGATCACGAAGTAGATGGCTGCCGCCACGATCAAGAAGTTGAACAGAGCATCCAGGATCAGACCGATCGAGAAGACCGCGCTGTTGATCTCGAAGGTTCCCACCTGGGTGAGGTCGGGCTCGCCGAACACGGCGGCCACCAGCGGGTTGATCAACCCGTCGACGACCGAATTGATCACCAGTGTGAAGGCAGCGCCGATGACCACCGCGACGGCGAGGTCGACGACGTTGCCGCGACTGATGAATTCGCGGAAGCCCTTGAGCATGGTTGTACTCCTGTGTGATGTCTGTGATCGAGGTCCGGACAGCGAACGTGACGAGCCGCAACTGTGTCGCGAGGCTTACCGTCGGCGACAGATTAGCCGTGATCGGTGAAATACGCGCGGAAGCGGGGCTGCGGGGGTGCTTCGCCGTAGCTATTTCACGGTCCACCGATCGTGAAGGAGATCCGGGCGCTGACACCGGCATGTGCGAGTTCGGCGGCCTGGTCCGGAGTGGCCCCGACAACGAGCAGCGTGCCTTCAGCCAGCGGAGCGCCGTCGTGCGTGGCGACGGTGAGGACGGGGACGTCGGCGGCGACGACCTGAGCGGACCCCATCCCATCCATGGCGGCGGCCAGCAAGTCGATGCGGTCACCGGACCTGATCAGTGCGGCAGCACCGGAGTCGGCGACCCGAACTGGGGCAGCGACGAGGTCCTCACCCCACCCTTCGAGGAGAGACGGCCCGATCAGCCGTCGGTCCGTGATGGGTTCACCGGCGCGGGCTGGGCCGGCGAGGACACCGCCCAGGACGTCACCGGTTTCGAGCCGGCCTTCTGGGAGCGCGTCCGATGGATATGACGTGATCGTGAGATGCTCGGCGGCGAGTGTGGTGCCGCCGGCGATATCTTCCGCGGCCACGACTACATCCACGCCGTCTGGCGGCGCCGGCGAGGCGGCGTGGATGGACAAGGCTACCGCCGCCGCGGCCAGCCCCGCGGCGAGCAACCGGCGGTGCCAGCCGAACGTGCGCAGCCACCGAGCCAGATTTATGTGCCTGTTCTCCATGTCAGGCGACAGTAGGCGCACGGAGGCGCCCCATGGACGTTATCCACAGGGCGATCTCCGGAAACTTCGCGGGTTCTCAGGCGGTGGACGGAGCCGGTGTCTTGCTCGACGAAGAGCTGGAGCCGTTGGTCGAGGAGCCGTTGCTGGAAGCGCTGCCGTTGGTGTTGCTCGAGGTGGCGCTGGAGCTGTCCGAGCCGCTGGAGCTGTCCGAGCCGCTGGAGCTGTCCGACGAACCGGACGTCTCGGCGGTCTTGGTGCTCTTTGGTGACTCGCTCTTCGAGCCATTGGAGCGGCTGTCGGTCCGGTAGAAACCGGAACCTTTGAACACGACCCCGACCGCGGAGAACACCTTGCGCAGCCGCCCCTGGCAGGCTGGGCATTCGGTCAAGGCATCGTCGGTGAAACTCTGCACGACCTCCAGCGGCTCGCCGCAGTCTGTGCAGGTGTACTGGTACGTGGGCACTCGTGGTCCTCCCGGCCGTCATGTCAGGTGGTCCGTCTGGCGTCGCCGAGTCAACGGCGGGCCTCTAGCACTCTTGGACCCCGACTGCTAATAATGCGCCTTCGGGGGCCGTTTTGTCCACGTGACCTCGAAACGATCATGCCCGGAGAGCGACGACGACGCCGGTGACGGCGACTGCCCACAGGATGCTCGTGAAGGTACCGATGATGAATCGTTCGGGGGCCGACGGCCGGCGCATTTCGGAGTATCGGCCGAATCCCTTGACGGCGAGGATGATGGCGAGCCCTTCCGGCCAGCCCGCCAGGAGTGTGACCACGATGGCGATGCGCTCTAAAGCTCCGATCGTGGCGCCGCCGCGCAGGGTTTCCGGGTCGGAGACGGTGTCCATGCGTGGCGGAGGTGGCGGGCCACCTGGTGTCGTCGCCGAGGGCGGCGGCGGGGGCGGCCCGATTCCGGCGCCACGGTCGGACGGCGGAAGCCGGGCGGCGTGCGCGCTGATCGGCCGTACTCGACGATCGGCCATCCGCAAGGTGGCGGTGACCAGGAGTCCTCCCCCGGGGACTGCCGCCACCACCGCAGCGACGGTGGCGATGTGGAGTTCGTTGCCGGTGGCGGCGGTGTCATCGAGTGCGAATAGTCCGGCGCCGGCGAGTAAGAGCACCGGAACAGCCGCGGCGATGACCGTCCCGGCGGTGGAGATCTCGTCTCGATGCCGGTCGACGACGAGCCAGAGTGCGGCACCGACAACGGCGGCAGCGGAAAGCAGAACGAGGACGACGGTGGTCAACGCGCCTCACCGGCCCCGGGCGACGGTTTTTGCGTTGTTCGGCCGCGCTGGCTGCCGGCGCCGGTATCGGATCGGGTGCCGGGCATCCAGTCGGACTCCTCCAGCAGACGTGCGGCCAATGGGCGGACGTCCTTCTCCTGTTGCCACAGTGCGACCGCGAGCCGTTGTCCTACTGCTTGCCGGGTGATGTGTAGGCGCTCGGCTGCGTCCGCGAGTGAATGACCGGACTCCATCAGGTCGATGGCTTCCCAGCCTGCAGGCGTGCGCCGAGAGATGAGTGCGGCCAGGAGGGTGAGAAGCACGTCGGCATCGCGCGCGGTCGCGTCGTCGGGGCCGGCGACCGCGATGCGCTGGGGGCGCCGTTTGGAGATGTCGAGGGCGCGCCGCGCATGCACGAAGGCCGGGCCGCGAGCAGCGCGGGTGCTCTCGGGGAGCGGTTCGTCGGCTGGCCCCAAGCCGATTCCGACGCTCCATGATCCCTGGCGAACGAGCGTGAGGGCGACCTCGACAGCCTGGACGGCATCGCGCAAGACGCCCTGGAATTCGTCTCCCGCCGTACGCTCGAAGCCGAGCATTGGTTCGTCCACCAGGTCTTTCAGCATGCTCAGGGCATCCTCGACCAGGTCGCGGCCGCGGCGGCTGTGCCGCTGGTCCGCCGTGAGGACGTACACCACTCGCGCAAGCCTAGAGCATCATCATCTGAAGCGGCAAGGGTAAAAGCTTTCGTGCCTAACATAAAGGCTCTTACCTTTCGACTCAGATTGGTGATCGTTGTCGGTTCACGGTCCTTGTTGGGGGGTGATCGTTGGCGCTTCTTGGTCATGGTTCGGCGGCGGAAATCCGCCAACGATCACTGATGAGATGGGGTAAAGCACCCCCGGGGCGTCGATCACACATCGGTACGTCCCCTACCCTTTGGCACGTGACTCGTCGCCGGATCACCATCATCCTGTCGGTTACGGCCGGGGTTCTTGTCCTCGCGCTCGTGGCCGTCACCGTGCTCACGGTGTGGTCGGTGCGCCGTCCGCACCCGGACTACGAGGGCACGGCCGAGGTGCCGCGGCTGAGCGCCGACGTCGAGATTGTGCGGGACGATTACGGCATCGCCCATGTCTACGCCGATACCGCCGAGGACCTTTTCCGCGGCCAGGGCTACGTTCACGCACAGGACCGGTTCTGGGAGATGGACGTCCGGCGGCACACCACGTCTGGGCGATTGGCTGAGCTTTTCGGGTCCGACCAGGTGGAGACGGACGCGTTCATCCGGACCTTGGGCTGGCGGCAGGTGGCACGGCAGGAGTTCCCGCTGCTCGCGCCGGAGACCCGGAGGTACCTGCAGGCCTACGCCGACGGCGTCAACGCGTGGCTCAACGAGAACTCCGGCGGCGATCTCGGTTTCGCGTACACACTCCTCGGGCTGACCGGCGGGGATTCCAGACCCGCCCGCTGGTCCCCGATCGATTCGCTGAGCTGGCTCAAGGCGATGGCGTGGGACCTGCGTAGCAACGTCACTGACGAGATCGACCGGGCGCTGCTGGCCGCCGAACTCCCGCCGGAGCGAGTTGAGCAGTTGTACCCCGAATATGACGCGGAGGTCGGCCCGCCGATCGTCGACGACGAATTCGTCACGGTCGACGAACCACTCAGCATCGTCGACGACGAGGGTGAACCCGTCGACTTCGATGTCGAGAGCGCTTTGCGCGACACCCAGGCCGCGTTGCGCTCGGCGCCCGCGCTGCTGGGTGACGGGCCAGGGCTCGGGTCGAACTCATGGGTCGTGGACGGCTCGCTGACCGAATCCGGTGCGCCGCTGCTCGCCAATGATCCACACCTCGGCCCCGCGTTGCCGTCGATCTGGTACCAGGTGGGCCTGCACTGCCGCACAGTCGGGCCGGAGTGCCCGTTCGAAGTCTCCGGCTTCTCCTTCTCCGGCATGCCAGGCGTCGTGATCGGCCACAACGCGGAGATCGCCTGGGGTTTCACGAACCTGGGCGCGGACGTCACCGATCTGTACCTCGAAGAAATCCAGGGAGATCTGTACCGCGTCGGTGAGAACTGGGAGCCGATGGACACCCGCGAAGAGACCATTCAGGTAGCCGGGGCCGCCGACGTCACCATCACCGTGCGTTCCACCAGGAACGGCCCGCTGCTCTCCGACCATTCAGACCAAATGCGCCGGGTCGGCTTCGAGGCGCCCGCCGGTGACGACGCGCCCCCACGAGGCGACGGATACGGCGTGGCATTGCGCTGGACAGCGCTAGACCCTGGTCAGACCGCCGACGCCGTCTTCGCGCTCAACAAGGCGACCGACTGGGAGACATTCCGGGAGGCGGCAGCGCGGTTCGAGGTGCCCGCGCAGAATCTTGTCTACGCGGATGTCCGCGGCAACATCGGTTACCAGGCGCCAGGCAAGATCCCGGTGCGTTCCGGAGGCGCCGGCCGCTACCCCGTGCCTGGATGGACGGGGGAGCATCAGTGGGAGGGCTACATACCGTTTGACGACCTGCCCAGCGTCTACAACCCCGACGACGGCATGATCGTCACCGCCAATCAGCCAGTGACCGGCGCGGCGTACCCCTTCCTGCTCACGGCGGACTTCGATTACGGTCACCGTGCCGGCCGGATCCATGAGCTGCTCGAGGAGTACACGGCGGGTGGCTCCGTGCTGGATGTCGATGCCATGGTCGAGATCCAAATGGACACCCACAGCGCGGCAGCCGAGATACTGATGCCGTATCTGATGGAGCTCGATACCCCCGCCGGATACTACGGCGACGGCCTGCGAATGCTGCGGACCTGGGATTTCCTTCAGGAGCCCGATTCTGGTGCCGCTGCGTATTTCAACGCCGTGTGGCGCCATGTCCTGGAGTTGACGTTTCATGACGAACTCCCGGAGGACCAATGGCCAAGTGGAGGTGGCCGATGGTTCGAGGTGATGCGTGATCTGCTCGAAGAGCCGGGTGATCCGTACTGGAACGACGTGGAGACCGCCCGGGTCGAGACCAGGGACGACATCCTGATGCGGGCTGCTGAGGCAGCTCGTGACGAACTCACACAGACGCAGGGCAAAGACCCCGAAGGGTGGGAATGGGGGCGTTCGCATACGTTGACCCTGATCGAGCCGACGTTTGGGACGTCGGGCATTGGCATCGTGGAACGGTTGTTCAACATGGGGCCGGTGGCGGTCGGCGGCGGCTCGGCCACCGTCCAGGCGAACGCGTGGTCGGCGCCGGAGGGCTACGAGGTGACCTGGGTGCCATCGATGCGGATGGTGGTCGACCTGGGTGATCTCGACGGATCGCGGTGGATCGACCTGACGGGTGTCAGCGGGCATCCCTACCACCAGCACTACGGTGACCAGACCGAGCTCTGGAGAACCGGAGGGATGTTGCCGATGCGGTGGAGTGAGGAGCGCGTACGTCAGGCCGAGCAGAGCACGTTCACGCTCATTCCGCGCGACCCCGTCACAGTCGGCTGACCCTACCCACGCTCAGCTAAATGATCATGTTTGGTGGGTTTCCCCTTGCGTCAAGAGGCCTGCAGGCATGGCAAGGCACGAGGAAACCCACCAAACATGATCATTTAGCTGGGTGGAGGTGGTGGGCGCCGGAGGGTGTCACCGCGTTCTCGACGGGCACGTCGTGCGGCTCCCGCGGGATGGGAATGTCGAGGACCTCTCCGTCATGGAGCAGCACGTAGGTGGGGACCTGTCCCGCCAGCCTGGCGAGCACGCGGTCGTAACAGCCTGCGCCCTTGCCGAGGCGGGTGCCGTGCCGATCGACCGCGAGGCCGGGCAGGAGCACGACGTCGACCTCCGTGATGGCATCCACGCCGGCTGGTACACCGGTCGGTTCGAGCAAGCCGCGGGGCGCGGACGCCAGCGACGCCGGACCGCGGTACGTCCCCCAGTCGAGGTCGAAGTCGGGGCACAGTATCGGCAAGATGATCTCCTTGCCCTGCTCGGACAGGTCCTCGATCAATGGGCCGGTGCCGGGTTCGTCGCCGACCGATACATAAGCGGCGATCCGCTGCGCGGAGGCCACGTCCGGCAGGTCAAGTACTACGTCCCGCAGCGCCCGGGCACCGACCGCGAGCGCACGGGCGTCCAGGCCGGAACGGTTGGCCATCAGGCGCTCACGCAGGGCTCGTTTCGCTTCGCGTATCGACGTCGGCACATGGCCACCGTACTGAAGGTCGGCCACACCAGCCGAGCACGGTGCTCTCGCGTCGACAGATCGGCGTCGTGCCGGCTGCTTAGTAGGCTGTTGGCATGAGTGCCGCCATGAACAACGACGCCGTGAAACCCGTTCGCAAAGTCGTCATCACCGTCGCTGGGCTAGGAACAAGATTCCTGCCCGCCACCAAGGCGACACCCAAAGAGATGCTGCCGGTTGTTGACAAGCCAGCCATCCAGTACGTCGTCGAGGAGGCTGTCGCCGCCGGCCTGGAAGACATCCTGTTCGTCACCGGTCGCAACAAACAGTCGCTGGAGAACCATTTCGACCGAGCCTGGGAGCTCGAGGCCGCACTGGAGCAGAAGGGCGACCACCAGCGCCTCGAACGGGTGCGCAAGTCTCAGATCCTCGGAGACATTCACTACGTCCGGCAGGGTGACCCGCGAGGGCTTGGGCACGCGGTCCTGTGCGGAGCGCTGCACGTGGGCGACGAGCCGTTCGCCGTCATGCTGGGCGACGATCTGATCGACACGCGGGATGAGCTGCTGTCGCAGATGCTCGAGGTGCAGCAGCGCTACGGTGGCAGCGTGGTGGCCCTGATCGAGGTCGATCCCAGCCAGGTGAACCTTTACGGGTGTGCTGCGGTGGAATCCGCCAGTGAGGACGACGTCGTGACAGTCACCGACCTGGTGGAGAAGCCCGACCCAGCGGACGCTCCCAGCAATCTCGCCATCATCGGCCGCTACGTCCTGCATCCAGCCGCCTTTGACGTCCTCCGGAACACGCCGCCGGGCCGCGGGGACGAGATCCAGCTCACCGACGCACTCAAGACTCTCGCCGGCATGCCCCCTGAGGAAGGCGGCGGCGTGCGGGCGGTGATCTTCCGCGGCCGCCGATACGACACCGGCGACCGCCAGGACTACCTCCGTACCACGGTTCAGCTGGCCGTCGAGCGCAGCGACCTCGGCCCGGACTTCCGGGCATGGCTGCGCGACTTCGTCGCGGCCCTGCCGCCCGAGGCCGGCCAATGACGGGCTATGTTTGCCGATACGGGCCGCGTGCTGCGCGTAGGCGCAGCGCCGGGTTCCGTCCGATCACCCACATTACCGAGGTCGCCAGGTGAAACGAGTCGCTGATCATCTCTCGGACATTCTCGAGACGATCCGGCCGCTCCCGGCGCTCGACGTGCATCTGCTCGACGCCCACGGGTGTGTGCTGACCGAAGACGTCGTGGCGTCGTGGCCGCTGCCGCAGTTCGACAACTCGGCGATGGACGGTTACGCCGTGTGCGCCGACGACGTCGCCGACGCGTCCGAGGACGAGCCGGTCGAGCTGCCCGTGGTCGCGGACATCGCCGCCGGGGAGACCCAGGTCAGCGCCATCCGTCCCGGTCTGAGCGCACGGATCATGACAGGTGCGCCCATACCTGCCCGAGCCGATTCGATCGTTCCGGTGGAGCACACCGACGGCGGCACCGCCCGGGTTCGGATCAAGGCACCGGCCAAGCTCGGCGCTCATGTGCGCCGCGCCGGGGAGGACGTCGCCAAGGGCGATGTCGTCCTGGGAGCCGGCACGTACCTCGGCGCCGCGCAGGTGGGTTTGCTGGCAGCCGTGGGGCGCGACCGCGTCGTCGTCCGCCCGAAACCCCGGATCGTGGTGATCTCCACCGGCAGCGAGCTCGTCGAACCGGGCCAGCCGCTGGCCATGGGACAAATCACCGACTCGAACTCGTTCACCCTTACCGCGGCGGCGCGCGAGGCCGGTGCCATCGCCTACCGCATATCGCCTATCGGGGACGATCCAGACCGATTGCTGGGGCTGATCGAGGACCAGCTTGTCCGTGCGGACATGGTGATCACCACTGGAGGCGTCAGCGCCGGGGCCTACGACGTCGTCAAAGAGGTCCTGTCACAGCTGGGCACGGTGACGTTCGAGCAGGTGGCGATGCAGCCGGGCAAGCCGCAAGGGTTCGGCACGGTCGGCGAGGAATCGACGCCCATCTTCACCCTGCCCGGTAACCCGGTCAGTGCGTTCGTTTCGTTCGAAGTCTTCGTGCGGCCGGCGATTCGCAAGATGTTCGGCGCCACTCGGCTGCACCGGCAGAGCGTCAAAGCCGTCTTGCAGGAAACCATGCGCTCGCCGGAAGGGCGACGCCAGTTCGCGAGGGCCAGGCTGCAGCCGGCATCGGACGGCTCGTATCTGGTGACGCCGTTGGGCCGGCAGGAATCACACCGGCTCGGTGACCTGGCATACGCGAACTCGCTCGTCGTCGTTCCCGAACACCTCACCGAGGTGGCTGCCGGGCAAGTCGTCGACGTCGTCCGGCTCGAGCACAGGAAGGACTGATCCGGTGGCGGATCGGCTCACTCACATCGACGACGACGGCGCTGCGCGCATGGTGGACGTCTCAGCCAAGGACATCACCGTGCGTACGGCCCGAGCCTCCGGCCGGGTGCTGATTTCGCCGGAGGCGGTTGCTGCCCTGCGCTCCGGCGATGTGCCCAAGGGCGACGCACTCAGCGTGGCGCGGATCGCCGGTATCCAGGGGGCCAAGCGCACCCCGGACCTGATTCCGCTCTGCCATCCGCTGGCCATTCACGGCGTGGACGTCGAACTGACCGTCGTCGACGACGCCGTGGAGATCTCCGCCACGGTCCGCACCGCCGATCGCACAGGCGTGGAGATGGAAGCCCTGACCGCCGTGGCCACAGCGGCACTGGCCACGGTCGATATGATCAAGGCGATCGATCGCGGCGCGGTGATCAGCGACATCCGCGTGGAGGAGAAGACCGGTGGGCGCTCGGGCACCTGGCGGCGTCGGTGAACCAGCGGGACCGGAGGCTGATCTGGCGGTGAGAGCGCTGGTGGTGACCGTGTCTACGCGCGCGGCAAGCGGTGTCTACGAAGACCGCAGTGGACCTGTCCTCGTGGCCGGCCTACGCGATCTCGGCGCGGAGGTGGACGGCCCGGCTGTGGTCCGGGACGGTGAAGCCGTCGAGGCGGCGTTGCGCGAAGGCGTCGACGCCGGGTACGACGTCGTGGTGACAACGGGCGGCACCGGGCTGAACCCCAACGACCACACTCCGGAGATGACCCGCCGGGTGCTCGATGTCGAGGTACCCGGGCTCGCGGAGGCGATCCGCGCCTACGGCGGCGCACACGGGGTGCCCGCTGCGGCGTTGTCGCGCGGGCTTGCGGGCCGGGCCGGGCGCACGCTCGTCGTGAACCTGCCCGGATCCACCGGCGGAGTACGGGACGGGCTCGCCGTCCTGGGGCCCGTTCTGCCGCATGCCGTGGAGCAGATTGCTGGCGGTGACCACCGGAGGAGCGATCCGTGACGGCGCCCGTGGCACTCGTCGATGTTGTGTGCGGGAGGCCGTCATGACCCCCCGGCCCGGGATCAGATGGCCGGTCGAGCTGTCGGACCCACCGGTGGCGCTACGTCCGCTGCGCTACCGCGACGGCCGGGCATGGACCGAGCTTCGGCAGCGAAACGCCGAGTGGCTACGCCGGTGGGAAGCAACTGCGCCGCCGTCCTCGGCCACGTCTGCGATGAGTTTCCGGCAGATGGTGCGTATGCATGGCGCACAGGCTCGAGCTCACGAGGCGCTGTCGTGGGCGATCACCTACGACGGGCGGCTGGCCGGGCAGTTGAACGTGTCCACCATCGTTTGGGGGTCGGCGCAGTCGGCAACCATCGGTTACTGGGTCGACGGTGCACTGGCCGGTCGCGGGATCATGCCCACTGCACTAGCGTTGGCCACCGACTACTGCTTCTTCACCGTCGGTCTGCACCGGCTCGAGGTGAACATCCGACCGGAGAACCAGGCCTCCTTGCGGGTCGTGGAGAAGCTGGGCTTCCGTGAAGAAGGATTGCGGCTGCGGTTTCTGCATATAGACGGCGCCTGGCGGGATCACCGCTCGTTCGCCATGACTGTCGACGAAGTTCCCGACGGCCTGGTGCGGCGTTGGCACGAGTCGAAAAGAGCCACATGAGCGCGGCTACACAAACCGGCGGTAGGCGTTATTCGGTCACAGGAGTCACACCCGTCCCGACGACACACCGGAGTAGGTCCACCGCCAGCGACGTTGCGCGCCGTACCGTCTAATGCCATGGGGTACAGCGGCCTGATCTATGCGGCGATCGTCGCCGCCTGGTTGGCCGTACTCGTGCCACGATGGGTTCGGCGCAACGAAGAAGTAGAGCGTGCGCGTGAGACGGACGCCGCGAGCGGGGTTCGTGTGCTGGCCCGCCGGTCCGGCCCGATCCACGCGCCACACCGTACGGCGACAGAAGGCGCCAACAGCCGGGTCATCATCTCAGCCGATCCCGGCGGACTCGCGCCGCCCGCGTCTGAACCAGCAGGCGACGGTACCCGGGAAGCCGTCGAAGCAGGCAGTTCGAAGGTGCCCGATGGTTCTTCGGCGGCCCGTGCCGAAGGTGACGGCCGTACGGCCACCCACGCCCGTCCGGACCCGTCGGCCGAGTACAAGATGGCGCTTCGCCGCCTGGAGGAGACGTTCGTCCAAGCTGCACAGCGCCGTCGGCGAATGCTCGCGGTCCTGCTGGCAGCCACTGTCGTGAGTCTCGCCGGGACATTCGCCGGGCCGGTTCCCGCGTGGGGGCCGGCGCTCGTAGGCAGCGGGCTGGTCGGATTCCTGATGCTGGCTCGTGGTGCGACCGTGGAACAGGAACGACGGCGCACAGCGTTGCGGCGCAAGATACGACAGCGAGCCGCTGCGGCCGCGGCGCAACCAGCCGAGGTCGCTCCTACACTCACCGACGACGGCAAACGAGTCGCGGTACTAGACGTTCCGGCCGAATCGGAGCCGGTCCGAGAGAACACGTGGGAGCCGGTCGAGGTCCCACTGCCGATGTATATGAACAAGGCGAAGGCGCCGCGTGTCGCCCGGAAGATCGACCTCAGCGTGCCTGGGTCCTGGACCTCCGGGCGCCTGGAGCCCAGCCGCTCGTTCGACCTCCCGTCGCGGCCGCCTGCCGCGGCCGAGAGCTCTGACAGGTCGCGCACGGAAGCGGCGCGTGCCGAGGCGGAGGAGCAGGCCGACGACCACTCGCAGAACCGCCGCGCCGTCGGCGAATGACGCGACGACGTGCCGCCTGCCTTGCAGGTGCGGGAGGACGCGGCGATGTCCTCGCGATTCGGCATCAGCGGCGATCGGGTGGTAATCTGCACCAGGTTGTCACTAGGGGCTGTGGCGCAGTTGGTAGCGCGTCTCGTTCGCAATGAGAAGGTCAGGGGTTCGAATCCCCTCAGCTCCACACTCGCAAAGCGGCTGGTCAGAGGCTTCTGATCGGCCGCTTTCTCGTTGTGCGACCACTTTACGGGGTCATCGGATTTCAGCGGGGTCGTGGTGGTCTTTGGGGTTCTGTTTGCCGAAGATCTGCAGGACGTTGCGTGGCGTCCTGCACGTCGAGCGTCATGGCGCACCGTTCGCAGGACGTTGCGTAACGTCCTGCGAAGCTTCGACAGGACCACACCACCCCACCGAAATCCGATGCCCCTCATTGGTAGACGTCGACCTTCGACCTACTGTAGCGGCCGGGGGCTACAGTTGGAATGGTGCGCGCCCGAGGTTGTGGAGGAACGCCGATACGCTCGGCTGGTGGTGGATAACCCGTACGGTAGCCGAATCAACGCGATCAGTGACCCGGTGCAGCGCGCGGTTGAGATCGGCAAGCTGCTCAACGACCTCCCGCATGTGGCAGCGGACCTGCGGGAGCTGCGGCAGGCGGCGGTGCTGGAGTTGCGTGAGGCCGGCTGGTCCTACGGCCGGATTGCGGCCGCTCTCGGGCTGCATCGCAACCGGGTGCAGCACATTGCCGAGGGCCGTACCGGCAAGACCAAGCCGCCCAAGTCTGAGGGCGAGGGCTGAGCAGCGGTTACCGGAGCGGTGATCGGGGTCCTGGCCGGGCGCTGAGGTTCACGGCTGCAGGGTGAGTGCCTTGACGTGTTTCGGCCGGACGATGGTGAAGTGCCGGTGGTCGAGCGTGGCAATATCGGTGATCTTCACCAAGTGCCCGTATCGATCAGGATCATTCGCCGAAGCCCTCTGCGAGGCTCTCTTCGACCCGGGAGGAGGCGTCGCGGCCGCCGCGTCCCATGCCCAACGACCTGGGGAGGCGACGCTGCCGTTTCGGCGCGGTCATGGTGGACAGCACTTCGGCCGCTCGGTCGAGTTCTTCCGGGCGGATGCGTTCGACCATGTTGTGCAGGTCTTCGCGCGTCACTGTCATGACTCCGAGGATATTTGACTGTCCGGGCCTGTGCAGATGGAGAAACTCCCTTTGAGGTGCTGATGGCGGGCGGTGTTCACAAGTTCGGAGCTGGACGGAGGGGTGCCGGCCGATGACCAGTGCTGGGCGCGAGCGGGCTCATCGGGTCGGCGAGGTGGTGTGAGGTTCTGATGACGTGTTCGACTCGGCGGCGGTCGGCGCGCAGCGCCCAGTCGTCGTCTCGGCCAGATTGGGGTCCGAGGGCGCTCGGGCTGGCGGTGATTGGCAAGTCCAAGATCAGCAATCTCAGGCTCCGTCAACCTCTTGAAAGGGCAGGGCACGTGCCGCACCAAAGATTGAGCTCGAACACCGGCGCTGCACGCAACGTCAGACGTTCTCGCTAGAGCGGTGCTGGAGGCCCTCGGACACGCTGTCTGGGTCCTCGGGACAGCTGACACGGCTGCCCGGCAGCGTCTTGCACGTGCTTACCTTCTCCACGTGGACAGCGCCCGGCGTGACAAGGACTTGGACGGGCTTCGGCGCGACGACGCGCGCGAAGGCGCACGCCGGCTCCTCGAGGCCCGCGGCCGGTGTCGAATGGTGTTCGACGGGACGACGACACAGACCCTTGAGAAGGGGCAGCTGGACGGCGAAGAACTGCCTGGCCCGACGGCGATGGTGAAGCTCTTCCTCGACACGGCCGTTGACCGCGGTGGTCTCGTCGCGGAGAAGAAGCACACGCATCTCCTGTACGGATACCTGTCGAGCGCTGCGCACCCGACGTTGTTCCGACTCCGGCAACTGCGGCGAGTCTCGGAGGAGTCGGCGGCCCTCAAGATCGAGGTTGAGCCACATCACGCGCAGCAGCCAGCGCTGCTGACGGCGATGCTGTATCACCTCGTGCTCCGGTCATTCGTTAACTACTTCGGCTACCCGTCGCAGCGATGCGAACGCCTCGCTGACCAGATCGACGAGGTGTTTTCTGGCTCGACGATCTAAGCGCCGGTCGGGCATCGTTTCGCTGCGCGGACCGACGACAAACGTGCGTCCTACCGTCGCGTGGCGGATCCGATGGGTGTGCGTCGTTCGGCCGCTTCGCGGCAACTTCAGGCGCTCAGGTGGTTTACAGATTAGGCGCGGAATGGAACATTATCTGTTATGTCGTTGAGGGGAGAGTTCGTCAGCACCGAGGAGGCGGCACGCATTCTCGGTGTGACGGTCCAGCACGTCCGGAGGCTCGTGGACTCCGGTGAGCTGACCCGGATCGCTCGAGGCCTCATCGATCGGTCCTCCGTGGAGCGCTACCTCACCGAACGCCAGGGCGGCCGCACCCGGGCGTGGGCCGAGCACACCGCATGGGGGGCGATCGCGCTCCTGAGCGGGAACACCCCCGCCTGGCTCGGCCCCGTACAGGCTTCACGTCTCCGGAGCGCGCTGCGTGATATCACCGATCCCGCCGATATCCTCGCCCGTACTCGTGATCGAGCCAAGGTCCATACGTTCACCGCGCACCCGGCCGCTGTCACCCGGCTGATGGACAGCATGGCCGTCACCGACCACGCAGCGCTCGGACTTGCGATCGGTCCGGGCGAGCCCGGCGCCGCTGAGGGCTACCTCGCTGCGGACACACTCGACGCCACGGTCAGGTCCCTCGGCCTACGCAACGACCCAGACGGGGACGTCGTCATACGCTCCACCGGGTTCGACTTCGACGTCGTCACCGACCTCGCTTCACGCAGTGTCACCCTCGCGGCCCTGGACGCTGCCGCGTCCCTTGACCCCCGCGTCCGCGGAGTGGGGCAGCGCGCACTCGCTGAAATTCTGGAGGGGTACCGCCGATGACTGGCCCGGGCTCTGAACAGACGCGCCTCAGCGTCGATGTTGACTCCGCGGTCGGTGGTTGGCCGCCGCCATGGCCCAACGTGGCCGAACTGGCGTCCGTGCTCCCCACCGACAGATGGACCCTCGTCGGCGGTCTGATGACGCAGTTGCACGCCGTGCATCACGGCTTGGGAGTTGTCCGGCCGACTAACGACGTCGACATCATCTTGCACATAGAGACCAGCCGGGGCGTCCCTCACGCCACCGCGACAGCCTTAGAGTCCATCGGCTACGAACTCCAGGACACCGTTGACCCGCGCAACAACACCGCTCACCGGTTTGTGCGTGGTTCCAGCAAAGTCGACGTGGTCGCCGGGGCAGTCGAGAACGAGATCGTCGACGTTCTCATCTCCGATCACCCGGCACCGAAGGTCATCGAACGGCTACGCGGACGCGACATGGTCCGCATCGAGGGCGGCACTCAGGCGCTGCGTCGCACCATCAACGCTCGCTTGGAGATCGAGCCCGGCACTATCACCACAGTCTCGGTGCCTCGCCCGTTCGGCGCGCTCATCTTGAAAGCCGCCGCGTACACCACCGACTCCCGCGACCGCGACCGTCACTTGTTTGACGCGGTGGCCCTGCTGGCCTGCATCACCGACCCATTCACCGAGCGAGACGACTTCGCCGGCTCCGACCGCTCTCGACTCGCCACCTTGGTGAAGGCACTGCCCGAGCCGCACCCGGCCTGGCGGCAACTCCCTGAACGCGACCGCGCTAACGCCCAGGCAGCCCTGCGGATTCTGGGCACCCCTGCCTGAGGCGGATCACAGCCTGTCCCTCCCGCTGCAACTCGAGGCTCGAGGTACGTCATATCCGCGAACGACGCAGCTGACGCGGGCTGGGGAACTCGGCCGCAGTGAGCAAAACGGAGGAGTGCTCTCCCTGATGCCGCCCTGGTCGATGAGGGCGTTGTGCTGCACCCTTCTGTCGTGTCCGTGGCTCGGAGGCTCCAGCTAGGTAGGAGCTTGGGAAGGGGAGTGGCGCTGATGAGCGAGTTCATGACCACGTCTGAGGTCGCCGAGCTGCTGCGGGTACCAGCGGAGACGGTCCGGTGCTGGCGGCATGTCGGCAAAGGACCGAGGAGCTTCAAGATCGGTGGCTGGCGGGTCCTCTACGCGCGCGAGGATGTCGAGGAGTTCATCGTCGAGGAACGTCAGGCCAGCGGTAGGCCATGATCAGCCAGTCCGCAAGAGGGCCAAAACCGGCCATCCCGGCCACCGGTAACAAACGGTAACCGCGCAGGCCAGAGCCACGGCGCCGAATCCGCACAGGTGAGCGGACGAGCTGGCCTGTAAGGCGGACGTTGTGCGTAGTGCTTAGGAAGCGGCTGAGGCGATTTCGCGGACGTGCAAGATTTCTCGTCGTCGTCGTGGCCGGATGTCGTCTTCGGCGAGGGTCACGATGGCGACCGTGTTGCCGTCTGCGGCGGTGAACTCCACTTCGTAGCCGCCGGAGGCATAGACGCCGACGACGGCGCCGACATCGTCCTTGACCAGTCCAGCGTTGGGTAGGTCGCGGCGAAGGACAACCACTTCGTGTTCCTTGTACATCGCGATCTCCTTAGCTCGGGTAGGCCGTCACCAGTCGAGGCGGGGTGTCAGCTTCGTCGCTGATCCACACTGTACGCAATCCGATCATCCGACCGTTTGGAGTCTGGATCACCCCGTCGATTACGTACTTGTATCCGAACTGAGTCTTGTGTTCGTCCACGATCTGACCGTGAAGTCCGATCTCTTCGAGATCATCTCGGAGCTGGTTCCAGTGTGCTCTTGTGTAGCCGACAGTGAGGAAGAACGTGGCCTTGTCGCCGCCGACCGGGTGGTCCGCTGCGAGGAGATAGTCCAGCACCTTGCGTTCATCGACGTTCACCTCGCTCCATCGAGCCACAGCCTCATCGTACCGCGATGACTACCGACACCAATGAGATCGCTTTAGCTCCGGCAGAGCGCTGCTGGGGTAATGGCCATGGCACTTGGCCTAGACGGTGTGCGCGGTGAGTCGGCTCCCTCACCAGCAACCGCTTGGGACGCGACCATGAGGGAGTACGTGATCACGGACGCGCTCGCCGATGGCGTCCAGAGCGATGCGGGCGAGCCGTTCCTGCAGCGCATCCGTCTAGGCGGCGCGACCGAGTTCAGGGAAGCGGTTCTCCCACAGTGTGCGGACTTGGCGGGCAGGCAGGATGTTGCGCCACTCCCGGCGCAGGATCGCGCGGTTGAGCAGGCGGCGTTGGTCGGCTTCTTGTCCTTCTTCGAGGACGATCTTGTACATGGCTGCGCGGTCGTAGTCGTCGTCGAGATTGAACTCCCGGCGCCCACCCCAGGCGACCTCGTGGGGCAGAGTGACGAGGCCGTGCTCAGGTCCACGCAACTCCTCAAGCTGCGAGGGCACTGCGTATGGCTTGATGTCTGCGTAGCTGAAGGGTGCTCCTGACCGCTTGCCGTCCATACCACCAGTGTGGCCGGTCACGCACGAGAGCGGGTCGTTGTGCGCGGTGTCGTGGCTCCCGGTAGGTACGGACAGGTTGGAGGGAGATTGCTCGTGAACGAGTACATGACTACTGCCGAAGTCGCGGAGCTATTGCGTGTGCCGGCTGAGACGGTTCGCTACTGGCGGTACATCGGTAAGGGACCAAGGAGCTTCCGGGTGGGTGGTCGCCGGGTGCTGTACGCCAGAGAAGACGTCGAAGCGTTCGTCGCGGCGGCTCGGGCGGAAGGCGCAGCCTAGGGTTCGGGTGCGTCGCCGAAGATCAAGTTCGACCACTTTACGACCACAAAACTACTCGATATGTCCAACGGTCGCCGGCAGTGGTCAACTGCATCGCGCCAGGTCAACTAGCTAAGTCAACGGTTGCCAACGCCCAGTTCGTACACCTGATCGAAGGTCAGGGGTTCGAATCTCCTCAGCTCGGTGGCGGTGGGCACGGTTCTCGTACCTCTCAGGCGGCCGCCTGCCCCCGCGGTGATCCCGCGAGCGCCAGTTGAGAGAAAGAGCATGACCAGCGACGCCGGCCAAGTAAGCCACCGATGATGCCGGTAGACCCGAAGCGACTGATGCGCCCTCGAAGGGCAACGTCAGCATTTTACTTGCCGGATGTCGCGCCGATCCAGGCCTGCCCCTGCGGGTTCGTCTTCGGTGGTCGGATGCAGGCCGAGCGGGTCGGTCATCGCCATGTCCACGATCACCCGCGCCAGCAGTTCCAGGTCGCGCTCGCGGCGAGGTGTCACGACGACACGCAGGCCACGCTCGCTCTCGGGGCGCCGATTGGTCTTGCATTCGTAGTTGCGGATCAGCTCTCACCACCGGCGTAGAACTCGCCCTCGGCCTGCCGGAGCTCGGCCATGGCATCGAGCGCTCACTGCACGAAGTCTTCGTCGCGGTGGGCGATGATCGTGTCCTTCACCGGCTCGGCCGGGTCCTCGCCCGGCCATGCGGTCTTCCGGGTGGGCCCGCTGCGGTCCAGGCGGGTGCTGGAGGCGGCGACCCAATCGCGCAACCGCTGGTGGTCGTCGGCGAAGTCGCGGTGCCGGCCCAGCGGGGTGGAGCCGTTCTGTTCGGGGTCGTAGGCGCACAGCCAGTGCAGTGCAGCGCAGACAGTTCCACCGCAGCCAGTTCACCCAGGCGTTGAGCTCCAGCCACTCGGTCTCGGCCTCGTCGGCGGTCAGCAGATTCCAGTTGATCGGGTGCGGCGGCTCGGGCAGCAAGTTCGCGTTGGCCGGCGTCGCCGGATCGTCGGGCTCGATGTCCTCGAAGTCGGCCTCGTCCGGATCGGGTGGGAGCGGCGGGGCCATATCGTCGTCACTCATGGTCGCCGCCAGTCACATCGAGATGCTCGCCGTGCGAGCCGTGGCTGACTGCGCAGGCGCGGCCGGCGCCGGGGCCCCGATACCGCGCTCGGCGGTCGCCGTGCGGCGTGAGCGGTCGACGTCGTAGTTGGTGCGGGCGAGGTCGTGGCCGATCTTGCGGGTGATGAACTCGCTGCCCTCGACCTGGTTGCCCTTGGTGTAGGTGTAGTCGCGCACGTAGCCTTCGGCGACGAAGTTATCGCCCTTGGCGAACCGCTCGTGGGCGTGCTCGGCAGTCTTGCGATAGGCCACGAGTCATGAAAGGTCGTGTCCTGCTTGGTGAAGGTGCCGTCGTCGTTGCGAGTGAAGTGCTCCTGGCCGCCCTTGGCGTAGAAGCCGGCGTCGCCCTAGTCGGTGTAGGACAACTGCGGCGCGGAGGCAATAAACCCCGACACCGACGGTTGGACGTGCAGTTGCTGGGTCATGACGGAAGTCCCTTCGAACCCGTGCCGCACCCTGGAGGCTCGGCGATGGTCGAAGGGAAGGTGCGCAGGTCCGACCTCAGCGGAAAAGATCATCTCAGCCGAGCTAGCACACGCTCGGGAGAACACGCCGATTATTCAGCGGCCTCCTAGAGCGCCTTCACCGGCCATCGCCCGCCCGCATGAAGTCGCTGATCAACGCGAAGTACCCCGGCAGTACGTCATCGAGCACGTCTTTCCCGTGTTCGGTCAGTACGATCGCTTTCGACCTCCTGTCGCGGTCGTCCGGTGCGACCACAATCAAGCCATCGTCCTCCAGAGTTCTGACCGTTCGTGTCATAACCGGCTTAGAGATATCCACCCGTTCGATTATCTCCCCCATCGTAAGGCTGGATCTGCCCGGCTCGCGATCAATGACGATGAGAATAAGGAAGCGGAGGAGAGAGAGGTTGAGCCCAGAGAAGTACGCTTCCAGATCACGGATGAGCAGGCTGGCTCGCCGCATCAGGGCCAACGCATCCTCCACGGCCTGCACATCCATCTCGGGGTAGCGCGAGCCGTAGCGATCCATCATCTCCCGCGACGGGAGTTCCTTGAGGAAGAACATCAGCAGCGTGGTCCTATCCCACCGATCACGGGAGCTGACGTGCCAGCCGTGTCGGGGAACTGGTCGGGATCCCCACCGGACGCCGCGTACTGCCCTGCGACCTCATGCCACATACTGCATCTTGGTTACCTCAACTGCGGAGGCTAGCCAGTCCTTGTAGAGTTCGAAGACCTCCTGCGTGTAGCTCTGGCGATAGTGGTAATCAAGTGCAGCTTCGTCAGTAAATTCCTCGTACAGGCAGAGAAGCCCCTCGCTTTCATTTTCAAGCAGGCTGAACGCGTGGCAGCCTTCCTCTGAGCGGGTCCGTTCTACGATGCCAGCCAATGCATCCCTCGCAGCAAGATAGTGCTCTGGCTTCGGCGTGATCTTCGCAAAGATGAAGAGGTGATTGTTTCTCAAATTAGTTATCATGAGAACTAAATTAGGCAATTCGACCTTCCGTGTCAACCCGCCACACCCATTCGCCAACAGCACCAGAGCCCGTGACCGACTCCAGAGGCGGCCTGACGAAACCTGGGAGAACGGTCGCGCTACTGTCGTAGGCTGGGCCCTGTTCGGCAGGAGGGTGGGCTTCGCGAATGGGAGTGGCTGGATCCCCCGTGGTGGACGTGGTTTTCGAGGAGAAGCGGATTCTTCTCGTCCTTGAGGACGGCCGCAGGCTCGCAGCGCCGATCGGTTGGGCGGGTCCTGTCGTTGCGGCGATGGACGAGACCGAGCGGGCGGGCTGGGTACGCACGGACAACGGTACTGGAGTGAATTGGCCCGCTGCAGGGCAAGCCTCAAGCGACGGCGCCTTGGACGTCTGGGCCTTGGAAGAGGACGGGCTCTACGAGGAAGCGCTGAGTGAGCTCAAAGCCGCGGAGTGGGACGTATCCGCACTCTCAACGCGCTCTCGTTCTCTCGTTGCGCTATGGCGACTCATCGCGGACGGCAACAATGGAGGACTCCTGCAGGTCCTCGGCAACTGGGGTGTGGGGGAGATTCATGCTGGACTCGCGGCGCTGGCCTCGATCGAGGCGGCCCGCACACTCGCGGTAGTCCGCGAGTTCTGGAAGATCGTTGGCCCGATCGCTGAATCCGAGGGCGTTAACACGATGAATGACGTCTACACCGCGATCACCGGAGCTGACCTTTCGCCTCGTCTCGATGAGTTCGATGAGGCCTTCTGGGATGCCGCGCCGGAGCTGACACGACTCGTGCCTCTCCACTTCGGACCAGCGCCCTCCGCGGTATGACACGAAGGAAACCCGCCGAGTAGTAGCTAAGCAATGCTGCTTCTCAGGTCGGTCTTGATCCAAGTCAGCACCGCGGCAAGAGTGATCGCCGCAGCACAGTTCCGGGCGGCCTTATCGGTGCGCATCGCAATACCGCGCCACTGCTTGAGCGGGTTGAAGCAGCGCTCAACGACATTCCTGCTCCGATACCGTCCTCCCCTTTGCTGCTCACCGAAGTCAATGGGCCGGCCGGGCCTCTTCCTTCTCAACGGGACCAGGAAGCCTGGTAAGTGCCGAAATGGGCACAGTGCGAGACCAGTGCGTCTCGGTACGCTCTAGGCATGGCGCTTGACCGAATCGCCATCGATCACCGGATCATGGGCGGGGTTCCCTGTATCCAGGGGACCCGCATACCCGTGTGCATGATCGTCGGTCGCCTGGCGGAGGGCTCGTCCCGGGACGAGATTCTGGCTGATTACCCGCAACTAGCGCCAGGCGACGTTGACGCCGCGCTCCAGTTCGCGGCCGCCGCTGTCGATCAGCGTGAGATGCCGCTTCTGGCCACCGCGTAAACTCCTGATCGACGAGTGCCTGAGCGCACGTCTGTGCGGTCTGCTCGCAGAGATTGGCCACGACGCGGTACATGTTGGCGACCTTGGTCTGCTGGGCAAGCCTGACGCGGATGTGATGGCGGCTGCCAAGGAAGATGAACGCGTGGTGATATCGGCGGACACTGACTTCGGTGAACTCCTGGCGAAGAGCGGGGCGGCGCTGCCCAGCGTGGTGTTGCTTCGCCGCCCTGGCAAGACTCCGGAAGAACAAGCCGCCGTTCTCAAGGCCACTCAATAGCTAGATCACGCTCACCCCGTAGACGCGAACCCTGAGGCAAGTCACCGGACCGGATGCGAGCCTCGATATGGGCGGCTATCTGACGGTACAAGTACGGGGGTGACCATCATCTGGGCTGAACGGCTCTACTGTGCCGCATTGCTCCCCGGTCATGGGCTGGGTCTGCTGCACGGATAGGTGACATCGCGACCACTAGGCGCATGATCTGGCGGTATAGGACGGTCAGTGCGTTGTGGACGTCGGTCGCTGCCTCGCCGATGCGTTCGACGGCGTGCCTTCTCCTCGCTCCATCTCCAGCACTTCGCGCCAAGTGCTTGCCGTCTTCTCGTCAACCCAGTCCTCATCCCATCCACCGCTGGGAACAGGTGTTGTCCACGTCGCGATGTCCCCACGGCTTTCAAACACCGCACCCTGCAATACGTGCGGAATGTCCTCTGTGCGATCCTGTGGATCTGATCAGCGTGATCGAATCTCCCAGGCCGGCCGCTGGAGCTCTTCGTTGTGGACGATGATGTCGGCGCGGTCTGTTGGGTGGGCAGTGGCGAGGTAGAGCTCCTGGGAGGGGATGTAGCGGTCTTGCCAGGCCCGCTCGATCTCGGTTGTGCTGGCCGCGGATCCGGCCAGCGCCTCGCCTCGAGTTTGGGCGCGATCTAACGTCCGTTCGAACGTGACGGACATGAAGATGCTGAAGTCCCAACGGTCGGCCAGCTCCGGGCGCAGAAGGAAGACGCCGTCGAAGAGCAGCACGGCGTCTGCGGGTGCTTCGGCGATAGGGACACGCAGGGTGGTGTCGGTGCTTCGGTCGTAGACCGCCCGCTGGAATTTTCGATCACCAGCTGGCCCTAGCGGGTCCAGCAGGACCTGGCACATCGTCTCGTGATCGTGGCTGTCGAAGTAGCAGCCCTCGGGCGAGTACTCGCCGCGGCGATAGCGTTGTGCCTTGGGGAACAGGAAACCCTCGATCGTCGCGCGGATGACTTCGCGGCCCTGTGCGCGCAGGACAACGGCAAGTTCGTTGGCCAGTGTCGTCTTGCCAGCGGCAGGCGGCCCGTCGATGGCGACGCGCACTGGGTGCCCGACCGTGACGGAGTCAATCGTCTCGGCCAGGCGGCTCAGGAGTTCGCTGCGGGTACCGCTGCTCATGGTCTACCACCGTCCACTGTGTCGTGTGTCTCGTCATACGGGC
The DNA here is from genome assembly GCF_010122465.1 of Phytoactinopolyspora mesophila. NCBI lineage: Bacteria > Bacillati > Actinomycetota > Actinomycetes > Jiangellales > Jiangellaceae > Phytoactinopolyspora > Phytoactinopolyspora mesophila. Next base: position 524,608 of record NZ_WLZY01000004.1, read on the forward strand.
GCACCTTACGGCCTGTCCCGTGTGTCAGCCTGCCGCCATCTCCTCACGCGGCTGCACCTTCTCTCGTCGGGCCTTCGCATACGGCCCGTCTGTCTCTCGCAGAACGCGCTCTCGACGTCGCCGCGGACCCCATCTTGGTCGCAGGCGAATCCTTTTCCCGGGTGTGCGTCTCTTCTCTTCAGGCGACTCACCGATCTCGGGTGTCGCTAGTCGAAAGGAGAGAACATGATCAAGGTAGGCCAATTTGCGCCTGATCTGCAGCTGACCGACACCAGCGGTGCGGCTATCCGCCTGCACGACTTCCGCGACAAGAGTCACGTGCTCATCTACTTCATGCGCCACACCCGATGCCCGATGTGCAACCGGCACGTCAAACGCCTGGCCGCGAACGCCGCCGACTACGCCGCCCATGGGGCCACCATCGTCGTGGCTGTGCCCGACGATGCAGGCACAGCGGCGCGATGGGCCGCCCGGATGCAGCTACCATTCGCCGTGGTGATGAGCGCCGAGGGTACGCCCCACGCGGCGATTGGTCTGGCGCGCAAGGTCTTCGGCTCGATGCAGGAGTCGGGCACTGTCCTCGTCGACCGCACAGGTGTGGTCCGCTACCTCAACATCGCGACGGTCCCGTCCGGTGGCTACTCCCACCGGGCCGTGATGGACGCGATCGCTGTGCTCGCTGGCGAGCTGGAAGACAAGTAGCGTGTCGGTCGTGAAATCGGACGAGCCGGGTTGGCCCGTCGGCGACATCGTGATGGCGGCGCAGAAGGGTGACGTTGACGCGATCCGCGCCTTGCTGACCGCCTCGCATCCGCACGTACATCGGTTCGCCCGCACCGTCTGCCTCAGCGAGCAGGATGCTGAGGATGCCACCCAGGAAGCAATGATCATCCTTTATCGCAAGATCGGGACCCTACGTGCTTCCGCGGCGCTGGCCTCGTGGATATTCCAGATCGTTCGCAACGAATGCCTACGCCTCATCGTCACGTCCCGGCGTCGGAGGCAGGAGCCGATCGATTCGGTACAGGACGCCTCCCACGACGTAACGCTTGAGCATGAGGTAATCCAACGACTGGAGGTCGAGCGGGTCGCAGTCGCGATCGCCGAACTGCCCGATGATCAACGCCGTGTGCTTATCCTGCGAGACGTGTACGGCCACTCCGGCAAGCATGTCGCCAACAGCCTCGGACTCAGCGTGGCGGCGATGAAGTCACGCCTGCACCGGGCCCGGACCGCCGTGCGCGACAGGCTGGACGTGCCGGACAAAGGCCGTCAGCCGCCATCGGAGTCGTGACCACGGGGGACAACGTTCAATGTCTCCTGGCGGCAGTGTGTCTCTGCTCTTGAGTGTTTGCTGGTCGCAGTCCGGCGATGGCCACTTCGAGTCCAGGGCCATGGCGAGTTGGCGGAAGGCGGCTTTCGGTCGTCAGAACGCCGGCGAGGATGGCGTGTATCTCCGAGGCTGTGACGTCCGGTCGTACGGCGCCGGAGTGTTGCGCGACGGTGAGCAGAGCCTGGAGCGCTTCTGCTAGTCGGGCCCGTTTTCCTCTCTTGGATCTGTACCCCCGGCGTTCCCCGAGGGCTATTCAGCATGTTCAACGCAGCCCCATCCGCTCGGCTGCCCAGATGCCGAACATAGATGTGTGTGACCGCGAGGCTGTTGTGACCAAGCCAGCTCGACACGGTGGCGACATCGACCCCGCGAATGAAACTGGTAGAGAGCAATGTTCCGGCCGGTCCGAGTGGGTGGGAGTGATCTTGGGTCGGTGAGGCTATTCGCATGGTTGGTGATTGCGGGTGACTTCTAGCGGGTGCGGGCGATCTCGGCGGCGTAG